>JALGZO010000527.1 GCA_025774865.1 bacterium
GCCGGCGGTGCGGTGGACCCAGCGGACGACGAAGATTCCTCCGAGCTGATCGATCAACCACCGACTCGCTTCCACGTACGGCCACTTCTGCGGCATGCCGGTCACCAGGAGCACGCCGAACACGAGAATCACGATAGCGTGCTGGAACCGAGCCCAGAAAGAGAATCGAACCACGTTATCATTCGATTCGGTCGCTTTCATCAGTCGCTCCTCACCGGCCGGCCGACACGCGGAACAGGTGCAGTAGCACGTGGACAACCAATCCGATCACGATGAACGGTATGAGGATCTTGTAGAACACGCCCACGAGGTATACCAGGGGCGCGTGCTCGAGGGACGGCTCGTAGTGCGAGAGCCATGCCGCCGGAAAATCCGGGGAAGCGTCCTCGTGGCACCGCTGGCAAGCCTTCGAGACGACGGCCTTCATCTCCTCGTCCCCGCGAACCTTGGGTGACTGCATGTCGTGAACGCCGTGGCAGTCCACACAAGTGACGACGACCTGCCGGGGGTCCGGCTCGGTGTCGGACGCGAGGGACGCCGTGACCCCGTGGAAATCGGACAGGTACGTGGAGGCCACCGTCGCGGAGATCCCGTACCGGGACATGAGCTCCGCATCACCGTGACACCGAATGCAGATCTCCGGCGAGCTCAATCGAAAGCGAGCCGTTCGGGCGTCCTCGATCCGGTGGTGGGCGTGGCAGTCGGCACACGCCGGGACGTCCGGGTCGTGATTCTCGACGAGCGCCGAGCCGTGCACGCTCTCTGCGTATCGCTCGTAGATGGACGTGTGGCAGGCCGCGCAGCTGCGGGACACCATCGTGCGCTTCTCGTGCGGATTCTGGATGCCGTGCGCGCCGTGGCAGTCCGTGCACACCGGCGCGGACTCCAGCCCCTCTTTCAGCAGGTGGTAATGAACGCTTTCGAGCGTGCGCGTGTAGGTATCGAAGTGGCAGGTCTTGCAGACTTCGTAGTGGTCCAGGACGTACTCACGTCGGCTCGACACTTCGTCTTCGGGATGCTCGTCGTCGTAGCCTTCGTGGCAATCCGTGCACTCGAGGTCGGCGCCGTGGACGGAGGCGGCGAACTCCTCCGGGTCCACGAAGACGCTCATCTCGGACCCGTCCCCGAGGTCCATCGTGGCTTCGGAATCCTCGTGGCAATCCAGACAATCCCACACGCTCTCGGGGAGCTCGTCTCCCGAGGCGGCGCCAGCGAGGAACATGCCGGCGAGCATTCCCGGCCACGATTGGCGCAGGGAAGCTCGCCACCCGCACGGGGCCCATCGCATCGTTGACCACCGCGTGCCGGATCTGCCTTCTAGGCGGACCGGGACACCGTTTGTAGAGGCCTACCGGTCGTCGCGATCGGTCTCTTCCAGTTTGTTCCTGACCTCGTGGGCCCACTCGTCCTCGGACTTCTTCGGGGCGCGAGCCGATTTCCGCTTGGACCGGCTGAGGAAAGCCATCGACGGCTCCCATCCCGGCCGGAGCACACGCACGGCTGACGCCGCCGCGCTGCCAATCAGCTCCGCAGTCTTCCCCGCCAAGAGCCAGAGAACCATGGCAAGCCCGATGAAGGGCAGGAAGATCACGTAAATCAGGCCGAGGAACGGGCCCGCGAACATGAGCACGAACCAAGGCACCCCATGGTACACCTCGGCCTCGGTGCCGGGGAGTCGACCCTCGTGCTCCATGGACTTGAAGGAGAGCTGACGGAGATTGAAGTAGAGTCCCGGTGCAACCGTCTCGTTACCTTTGAAGCGTTTCATTTTTGCCACCCCCTTTCTGCTTCCAACCTAACTCCGCCGGCCGCTCCCTCCCATCGGGCAAGTGCCCTATTCCTGGGATGCAAACGCAGGGTTTCTTGGCGAAGAACGGCCCAGACGCTACCGCCCGATCGCGGTGGTGACCCGAACGACGTGTCGAATCGACTCTCCGCGCCCGGACCCCGACACGGCTCCGACGCCGCAACGCGTTGCTCCTGAAGAGGTTCCGTGGGAGCGCCGTGTCTGGCACAGCCCATGCGTAACTCCCCGGCAGCGGGCCCTGACCGCGGAGGTGAATCATGAAACGCAAGACTATGAAGGCCGGCGCGCACATCGCTTCGATCGTCGTGATCGCCGCGCTCCTGTCGGCTTCGGCGGCGCGGGGCCATGATGACGACCACTACTACGAATACAGCGACGCGCCCCACGGCGGCGCGTACGACGACTTGCATGGCTACGGGTACTGGCGCTACGTGCCGAGCGTCGGGGCTCGCCTGTGGTTCCCCTACGTCGAGGCGTCCTGGCGCCCCTACTACCACGGCCACTGGATCCACACGAGCGCCGGGATGACCTGGGTGTCGTACGAGCCCTGGGGCGCGATCCCCCACCACTACGGACAGTGGGTGCACGTGGATCACCTGGGCTGGGGCTGGGTGCCGGGCTGGGAGTACTCCCCGGCCTGGGTGACCTGGGGCGTCGTCGACGGCTACGTCGGCTGGGTCCCGTGTGCACCGGCCGGCTACCGCTACCCGCGGTACCCGCACTATCGCGCCGGAATCTGGGCGCGCCCGTATGGCTGGGCCGGATCGTTCGGTTACCACACTTCGGGTTTCGATCTCTCTCTCTGGGTCTTCGTCCCGAATGACCATTTCTACGCTACGCCGGTGCACCGGCATGCTCTGCCCCCGCGGGACTCGTTGAGCCTCGTCAAGTGGAAGGGCATCCGGCCCAACCAGCACCTCAGCGTGGACTACGTGCAGAAGATCTCGAAGCAGAAGATCAGAACGGTCGAAACGGTCCGCAAGACGAAGCGCATCGGAGATCGGTCGATCCCGCTGTACGAACCGCGAGGTCAACAGGACAAGGTCCGTAGCGGCCGGGAGCTCGCGAAGCGTTCGTACAAGAAGGTCCGCGAAGCGACCGGCGTCGAGGCCGAGCGGCGCGCGAAGCCATCTCGGCTGATCGCCGCGGCGGACCCGGTGAGTGTGAACAAGAAGCGGGAAGCGCCGGCGACGACGAAGCGCACTGAGAAGAAGCAGCGATCGTCGTCGAAGGTCGAGGCTCGTGAGAAGAACCGCAGGACGAAGTCGACTGCGCCATCGGCGGAAGTGGACGAGCGTTCGGAGAAATCTCGCCGCGAGAGCACCGAGTCCGAGGCCCCGAAGCGCCGCACGAAGTCGAAGGAGTCACAGAAACGGAAGAACGCTCAGACATCCAAGTCGAGGACGCGGCGGTAAACCGCAAGAGTCCGCTCCGCCGCCGTCTGCCACGAGAAGTCAGCCCGCCGGTTCGCCGCCCGTTCGAGGAGGCGCCGGCGGGCTTCCTCGTCTCGGAGAACCTGATCGATCGCGTGCGCGATCGCGCCCTCGTCCTCCGGATCCACCGCGACCCCCGCCTCGCCGAGGACTTCGCCCAGGGCGGTCGTCTTGGACGCGACCACCGGCGTCTCGCAGCCCATCGCTTCGAGAATCGGAAGACCGAATCCCTCATAGAGGGACAGGAGGACGAACGCCTCGGCCGCCGTGTAGGCGGGCGCGAGCTCGTCGACCGCCACGCCGGCCAGGAAGTGAACGCGACCCTCGAGTCCCGCACGCCCGACCTCTCGCTCCGGCTCGCCGTAGTCGCGATAGGGTTGGCCGACGATCACCAGGTCGTGAGTCTCGCGCGACCGGCTACGCGCGAACGCGCGGATGAGCCGGGCGTGGTTCTTGTGCGGGCGCCGCTCGCCCACCGTGAGCACGAAGGGGCGCTCGAGTCCGTACTTGGAGAGGAACGCACCCACTGCATCTGAGTCCGCCGGCTGGAAGAGAGGATCCGCCGCCAGCGGGATGACGTCGACTCGGTTCTCCGCAACGCGGAACAGCCGTACGAGATCCGCCCGCGACGACTCGGAGATCGTCAGGACCGCGGCGGACCGCCGCAAGCTCTGCCCGAAACAAAAACGCATGTACCGGCGCTTGAGGGAGCTCAAATCGGGGAAGAATTCCGGGTGGACGAGGTACTTCACGTCGTAGAGCGTGACGACCACCGGCACTCGCTGGAGCAGCACGGGCGCGTCGAAGTGTGGATAATGCAGCAGGTCCGCCCCCAGGCGGCGGGCCAGGTTCGGAACGGTGACGTGCTGCCGTAGAGACATGTGCCGCTCGCGGCTCACGTGCTGCGAGAGGTTCGGCGCATCCCACTCGTCGATCCCGTAGCCGGCCCAGGGTTGGGGTCGGCGGATCACGTGAAAGTGCCAGTCGGGCGCGATCCGCATCAGGTTCGGGAGGAGACTCACGACGTATTGCCCGATTCCGGTGGGCTTCTCGAGCACGAGGCGTGCGTCGAACAGCACGGTGGCGGACATGAGTCTGATCCCGGCGAAGATACCTTGAGAAGGAAGGTCGCAGGCGTGAAGGTAGCGGCTCCCCCGCCGGGGTCAAGGGAGGACACGCCTTCGGGAACATCGTGAGGACCCTTGACATGCCCCGTGGAAGCCCAAATATTGGCGGAACCCCACCCTCGGATCCAACTTCGAACATGACAGAGTTCCGATGAACAAATCCCTGCCTGACGTCGGGATCGCTGAACCGATTCGCGCGTCCCACGGATCGGAGACGCAGTGACCGTCTCCCTGATCACCGTGACCTACAACGGTGGAGCTTCGATCGTCGGCGACCTCCGTGGAATCGCGCAGATCGTCGGCGACGAGGTCGACGAGTTTCTCGTGGTGGACAGCGGCTCGACCGACGCAACGGCCGAGCGGATCGGCGACGAGCTCTCGGAGGTTCGCCTGATCGCCGAGCCGCAGAACCGCGGCTATGCCTCCGCGGTCAATCGGGGGATCGCGGAAGCGACCGGCGACGTTCTCGTGATCCTCAACCCCGACGCTTTCCCGGAAGCGGGCGCGGTGGAGCGCTTGGGCCAGATCGCGCTCGAGCACCCCGAGTTTCTTCTGCTGGGTGGGACTCTGGTGGATGCGACCGGGCGCGCACAACGCAACGGCTCGGGACCGCTCCCCCGACTCGGCGATGTGCTGCGCGAAGGCATCTTCCTCCCGCGCCCCAAGGTCGCGGGATTCGAGCGCATCGCGGCCGGGGGGCCGGGGGTCGTCGAGGCAGGATTCATCTCCGGCGCGGTGATGGCGATCCTGAGGCGCAACCTCGAAAAGCTCGGCCCGATGGACGACGATTATTTCCTCTACAACGAGGACGTGGAGTGGTGCCACCGAGCGTGGAGTCGCGGCGGACGGGTCGGCATCGTGCCCTCGGCCCGCTTCGAACACGCGGGGGGAGCCACGACGCGAGAGGCGGAGCGTGATCCGTTTGCCGCTCGAGTCCTCTCGGACTTTCAGTATCACGTGGAGGTCCGGGGCGTTGCGGCGGAGCTCGTCCGCCGGAGATGGCTCCTGAGGACTCGGTTCCGTTCGTGGCTTTACGGCGCGGACGCCAAGCTCAAGATTCTCGGAGGCCGCCCGAACTCCGCCGAACGCGCGAGGAACTATCGAGACCTGCACCGCGCGCTGAGGCTTTTCCGCTGGTCGACAGATGCGAACCGGCAGAACGGGCTGCCCTCCCGTCTCTTCGAGAGACCCACGCGTCCGCGGGTCGTGCATCTCATCACCCGGCTCATCGTGGGCGGGGCCCAGGAGAACACCGTCGCCTCCGTGGAGCAGGTCGATCCGGCGCGCTTCGAGTCCCGACTCTGGATGGGACCTCAAACGGGGGACGAAGGCTCGCTCGTCGGCGACGCCCGGCGCCGTGGGATCGCCCCGCAGATCATTCCGAACCTGGTGCGGCAGATCCATCCGCTGAAGGATCTGCTCGTCACCGCCGAGCTCGCCCGACGGTTCCGGCGCGAGCGCGTCGACCTGGTTCACACCCACAGCTCGAAAGCGGGGATCGTGGGACGACTGGCCGCCCGGATCGCCGGCGTTCCGGTCATCGTGCACACGGTCCACGGGTGGGGCTTTCACGAGCACATGTCCCCCTTCGTCCGCGGCGTGTACGTCTTTCTCGAGCGCCTGATGCAGGGTTTCACGGACCGGTTGATCTCCGTCTCCGAAGAGACGACCCGCATCGGACTCGAAAGGGCGATCGGCGTTCCGGAGAAGTACACGCTCATCCGAAGCGGGATTCCGCTCGCACGCTTCCATCCCGACGACTCACTCCGCCGAGCGATGCGTCACGAGCTCGGAATCCTCGAGGGGGAGATCGTGATCGGGTCGGTGGGGCGGCTTTCGCCGCAGAAGAACCCACTCGACTTCGTTCGCGTGGCCCGGCAGCTGCTGTCGACTCACCCGCATCTCCGCTTTCTGTACGTGGGCGACGGGGCCCTTCGCCCGGAGTTCGAAGCCGCCGCCGGCGACTCACCGATCCCGGATCGCATCACGCTGCTCGGCCTGCGCGACGACGTGCCGGATCTTCTGCGCGCACTGGACATCTTCGTTCTGACGTCGCTCTGGGAGGGGTTGCCGCGGGTCGTGCCCCAGGCGCTCTCCACCGGCGTTCCTGTCGTCGTTTACAA
>JALGZO010000528.1 GCA_025774865.1 bacterium
GAAGGCCGTACCGTACGACGCGGCGGTCGCGCTCACACGCTCCTTGCCGCCCCGGACCTTGCTCGGTCTCCTGGATCCGTTTCTCTTCGGCTTCCCGGGGATCGATCGATTCTGGGGCGGCGAAGTCGTCGAGTTCGCGTTCGGCACGTTCTACCCCGGCGGGCTCGCGGTCCTCGCAGCCGCATTCGCGGTGCCCGCCTGCGTTCGCGCGTGGCGTCGCGGTGAGGCGGTACCGGCGTTTCTCTGGGCCGGGGCGCTCGTGGGCGTGTTGCTCGCACTCGGGCGGCACACGCCCGTCTATCCCTGGCTCCACGAACACGTGGCCGGGTTCGGGCGATCGCGATGGCCCTCGGCGGCGGGGTACCTCATCGCGGTGCACGTTGCGGCGCTCGCCGGTGTCGGGTTCGGCGAGGTTCTCGCGGAGCGCGCGCGCATCCGGCGGGCGAGTTTCGCCGCGCTTGCGATCGGGACTCTCCTGCTCAGTGCGTGGGCCCTCGCGCGCGGCCCCGCCAGCGACGCCTTTCGCGCGCTCCAGCTCGCCGGAGCGCCACCCTACCAGGCGGCACCCTACGAAGCGTTCCGTGACGCCTGGCTCGCGACGCTGCCCGTCCGCGGAGCCCAGATCGCCGCGGCCGGGGCGCTCGGCCTGATCCTCACGAACGCTCCCCGCCGATTCGCTCTTGTCTGGATCGCGATCCTCGTCCTCGATCTCTTCGTCGCGGCCGGGCGGTTCGAGGCGCCGGCGGCTCGGGGGTTCTATGATCACGCGTCGGAGTCCGTGGTCGCGATCCGGAACGAGCTCGGGGACCGGCGCATGTTCACGCCGCGCACGACCGACCAGCTCGGGAACTTTCTGTACGGAACCAAAGAACTCACACCGTTCGAGTGGGCACGAAACGCCATGCTGTGCAACGCGAACGGGCCGTTCGGAATCAACCAGGCGAACGGCTGCGAACCGCTCGGCCCCCGCCGACACGAAGCCTTCACGCAGGCCTTCGACTCGGACGAGACACCCTGGGAGATCAAGGAGCGTCTCTTCGATCTCTGGGACGCCGCCTTGCTCGTCACGAGTTCGGTGAGGCCGCTCGAGGTACCGACCCTTCGAAACCCCGACCAAGGAATCGAGCTGAGCCGGCACGAGCCGAGGCTCGGCCGGGCCACGCTTCTGAGCGGTTGGAAGACGCATACCGACTCGCGCACTCTGCTCGCCGAGTTGCTCTCACCACGCCACGACCCCGGTCGGTTGACGTTGCTCGAGCCCGTCCCCGGCCGGGCGCCGCCCCCGGCCACGGCGCAGGCGACCGAGCCGGCCCTCCCTGTCCATTGGGAGGCCGTTCCCAACGGGTTTCGCGCCGCCTGGATGTCGGGTCCGGCCGGCGTGCTACGCGTTCTCCAGAGCTGGGCGCCGGGCTGGGAGGCCACGGTGAACGGCGAGCGTACCGCGGTTCATCGCGCCGACTTTCTCTTCATGGCGGTGCCCGTCCCTCGCGGTCCGTGCGAGGTCGAGCTCACGTATCGACCGGCGAGCCTTCGTCGCGGCGTTTGGCTCTCACTTCTGGGACTCGTGGGAATCGGCGGTTGCTTGCTGATCGAACGTCGGACAAACTCGCTTCCCTCGAAGCTCGAGTAGCGAAAACGACGGCTACAGCGTCAGGAGAATTACGTATGTGGCAGGGGCGGGTGATCGCGATTCACATCCACAAGGAGGAGGGGGCGACCCCGTACGCGATCGACGAAGCGAAACTCGTGGCTGGCAAGGGCATCGAGGGCGACGTGAACTTCCGCGCCGCGGAGAGGGAACCGAGCGCGAAGCGCGCCGACGAAGCGGTGACCCTCATCGAGAGCGAGACGATCCAGGCGGTGAAGCGCGACTACGACATCGACCTGACGTCGGCCGAATCTCGCCGTAACATCGAGACGGCGGGGGTCCCGCTCAATCACCTCGTCGGGCGCGAGTTTCGAGTGGGGTCCGCAGTGTGTCGAGGCGTGCAGCTCTGCGAGCCGTGCGGATACCTCGAGAAGATGACGAAGAAGGGCGTTCTCAAGGCCTTGCTCCACCGAGGAGGCCTGCGCGCGCAGATCCTGCAGGACGGCGTCGCGCGTCCCGGAGACACCGTCGAGCCCCGAAGCTAGCGGTTCGTGAAACGACCACCAGGATCCCGGCGTCGACGACTGGGGTACCTCATCCTGCTCTCCGTCGGGGTGGGCTGCGGAGACGGCGGCCCGACTTCCGCACCGTCCGGTCTCCTTCTGATCTCCGTGGATACCCTTCGCCCCGATCGTCTCGGCTGCTACGGGCATCCGAACGCGCGGACCCCCTTCTGGGATCGACTCGCTCGTCGCGGCACGCAGTTCCGGACGGCGCTCGCCTCGGCGCCCTTCACGGTTCCCTCGCACGCGACGATCCTTACCGGCGAGTACCCGTTCCGCCATCGGGTACGCCGCAACGAGACTCAGCGTTTCGACCCGCCCGGCGCGACCCTCGCGGAAGCGCTGGCCGACCGGGGCCGGCGCACGGCAGCGTTCGTCGCCTCCGTCGTCCTCGACGAGTCGACCGGGCTCGACCGGGGCTTCGATCACTACGAGTGGCGGACCCGGCCGGAACAGCTCGAGCGACCCGCCGACGACGTCGTGCGGTCGGCGCTCCGGTGGGTCGAGGCGCTCACGCCACCCGACTCGTGGTTCCTCTTCGTGCACGTGTACGATCCGCACGATCCCTACGATCCGCCGCGGCCGTGGGACCGCGCGTACCCCGGGGAGGCGTACGACGGTGAGATCGCGTTCACGGATCATGCGCTCGACGATCTCCGCCGCGGGTTGGAGGCGGCGGGCCGGATGGAGGGTGCGATGATCGTCGCGGTGGCGGATCACGGCGAGGCGTTCGGCGAGCACGAGGAGACCGGACACGGTTTCTTCGTCTACGACACGACGCTCCGCGTGCCACTCGTGCTGACCGGAGGCGCGTTCGACGGTGGAGGTGCCCGAGATGACGTCGCGCGTACGATCGACCTCTTTCCGACGATCGCCGAGGCGTTCGGATTCTCCGCAGATTCTCCCGGCCGGTCGCTGCAGCATCCGGACGAGAAAGAGACGGAGTCCTACGGCGAGACATTCTATGCCGCGCTCACCTACGATCGGGTCGCGGAGCTGCGCTCGCTGCGGGCCGGGCGATGGAAGTATGTTCACGCTCCGCGCGAGGAGCTCTACGATGTCGTCGCCGATCCCGGGGAAACGAAGAATCTCGTGGCCGAGGAGCCGGTGAAGGCCGCAGAGGTGCGCGACCGCTTGCTCGCGATGCTGGACGACGATCTCGCGCGTCCCGCCGGCCTCGCCGGAACCGAGGAAATCGATCCGAAGCGCGTGGAAGAGCTGCGCGCGCTCGGCTACGCCGCCGGGGGCCGGAGAGCCGCGACGGACCTCCCGCGGCTGCGAGACCCGAAGGATCTCGTAGGGATCCCTGATCTTCTGGATCGGGCGGAGGCGCTCGCCGAAGACGGTCGGTGGGGCGACGCGCGCCCGCTGGTCGACCGAGTGCTCGTCAAGGATCCGTACAACCCCAAGGCGATACGCTTGCTGGCGCGACGGCACTTCATGCGGGGAGAAGCCGAAGAAGGATTCTCCGTGTACGAGCACACCCTCGAGCGGTACCCGGAAGCCGCCAAGGTCTGGCGCGGATACGCGTCGGAGCTTCGCCGTCGCGGCCGCCGCGAGGAGGCCGAGGAAGCCCTGCGGCGAGCCGAGGGCCTCGAGGGCGGAACCCTGCCATGAGCGCGCGGGATCGGCGCGCCTCGCTACTGCGCGCGGCGCTTCTCTTCGGCCTGACCCTTCCGTTCTTGGTTCCGCTGCTTCGGCCCGGTTGGATCCAGAGTCACGAGGGATACTCGTATCCGATCCGTCTCGTAGAAGTGATCCGCTGCTGGGACGACGGATTCTGGTCGGCCCGTTGGTTTCCGGACCTCAATCACGGACAGGGGTATCCGTTTCTCTGCTTCTACGCGCCGGCGGTCTTCTTCCTGTCGGGTGTTTTCCATGCGGCGGGAGCGCCCCTGGACCTGGCGCTCAAGCTGACGGTGGCAATCGGAACGATCGCGGGGACCGCCGGTGCGTACCGGCTCGCTCGTATCGGGGTGGGCCCCTCGGGTGCGGTGGTCGCCGCCGCCCTCTATACGTACGCGCCGTACCACGTGCGCGAAGTCTTCATCCGGGGCGATCTCGCCGAGTACCTCGCGATGGGTTTTCTGCCGTGGAGCTTGTGGTCGGTGGCGCGGCTGACGCGCCGCTGCGGCGCGCGGGACGCTTCCCTCGTGGCCGCGACGGCGGCGCTGCCGATCCTGTCGCACAACATTCTCGGAATGCTGACGGGGGGAACCCTGGTGCTGGCGACCGCGTTGACCGTGATGCGATCCGACCGTCGAGTCGCCACCGCAGTGGCGGCCGCCGCCGGGGGAGCCGGCGCGTTGCTCCTCACGGCCTTCTTCTGGGCGCCGGCGCTCCAGGAGAGAGCGTTCGTGCAGATCGACGTGCTGACGAGCGGTCACTACGTCGTGCAGCAACACTTCGTCTCGGCGCGGGACCTTCTCGGTCGTGGGGAGTTCCCGGGCGTCGGACAGGGACTGCCGATGACGTTCGAGATCGGCTGGGTCGGGCTGCTCACGCTCCTGGCCGTGCCGTGGGCGTGGCGTTCGTCGGACGGCGGGCGCCGCCTCGTGATCTCACTCGGCGCCGTTCTCGTCGGTGTCGGGGTCGTCATGGCGACCGTGCTCGGGGATCCCGTCTACCGCGCGGTGGGGCTCTTGCAGTTCGTGCAGTTTCCCTGGCGATTTCTCTCGGTCGTCGCCCTCGGGATCGCTCTTCTCGGTGGCGTCGGGATCGGGGCGGTCGGGGAACGCTTCGGCCGAGCCGTTCGACTCGGTGGCGCAGCCACGGTCACGGCGGCCTCCGTCCTCTTCGTGGCGGGCATCCTCGGGCCGAAGGTCAGCCTCCCGCTGCCCCCTTGGTCCGTCGACCCCGCCGAATACCGGAGGCGGCCCGAGACGACGACGCGCGGCGAGTACCTCCCGATCTGGGTGACCGACACGAGGACGCGCCCGCGGTTCACCGACGGCGTCTTCGTGGTCGGCGAGGCGAACGTCCTCTCCGTCGATCGAAGAGTCGGCCGGTGGAAGCTGACGGTGGAGAGCGCCCGCGCCGCGACGGTCGTTCTCGAGGACCTGTACTACCCCGGCTGGCAGGCGTCGGCCGGCGGCGCGGCGGTCGGGGTCGCACCGCGCGAGGGTACGGGAAACCTGGAGCTCTCGGTCGAATCGGGTCGGCACGAGATCGAGGTGCGGCTGACGTTGACTCCGTGGCGGCGAGCGTGCGGGGGCGTGTCGCTCGCAATGGTCGTCGTGGGAATCATCGCGGTCGTCAGCTCCGGGGTGCGGGCTCGTCGCCGCGAGGCCGGCGCCCCTTCCCCCACCGGATGACCTCCCGCGCGACGTAAACCGGAAGAATCCAGGTCAGCGCCGTGACCTGGTAGCGAAACCGGTTGTTCTCACCGAACTCGAAGAGGATTCCGATTGCCGCCGTCCAGACGATCGCTCCGGCGGCGAACGCGAGGAGCATCCGGTCGCGGCGCGAAGTTCGGGGCCGCGCCGCGACGATTCCCGCCCCGAGCAATCCGATCGCGAGCACCGACCGGTACAACGCGCTCCGCTCGAACCGCTCCCATCGCTCGGCGAGTCCCCGGATCCAGAACCGATTCGGCTTCAGGAAGGAATCCTCCGTGACGGGATCGACGAAGCGGCGCGCCGTCCACGCGAGCGACCGCAGATAGGCGGTCGGGTAGCGCCGCAGCATGCGGCGCGCCCCGGCCGCGTACTCTCTCGACGCGATCGGGTACACCCAGTGGTTGTAGTTCACGGAATTCTCGCGCGCGCGAGTCTTGCCGGTCATGTCGAGCGCGGGGACGCCCCGATCTCCCTCGTCCGGCCCGAGGATTTCCAGGTACTTCTCCGGCGGCGAGAACTCCCACTCCAGCGAGATCGGGGACAGTTCACCGCTCTGCACCATCCTCTCGATCGTCGGGCGGTCGAGCGTCTCCGTCATCATTCGGTGCAAGCCGTTTCCACTCCAGGAGCTCGTTCCGAAGAATCCGAAGAGCCACGAGTTCTTGAGCGCGAGGAGAAGGATGACGGTGACGGGAGCGGCCGCCCGAGCGAGGGAGCGACTGCGATCCGAAGGCGTCACGATCAGGGTCGCCACGCCGACCGCGAGCAGCAGGAAGAGCGGATGGTACAGACTCCGCAGCGCCACCAGCGTCGCGAGGGCCCAGAAGGCTCCCGCGATCCACCGATCCACCCCGCCTCGCGATCGCACGAAACAGTAGCCGGCTCCCAGCAGCAGCGTCTGGGCCAGGTGCGGATAGAAGAACCAGTTTCGGTAGAGGACGAACGGAGGCGTCGCGACGAAGCAGAGCGCGATTCCCGCCGCGACCGGCCGCGGGAA
>JALGZO010000529.1 GCA_025774865.1 bacterium
GCCGTGGTCGTTTCGTGTCTCGAGAAGGACCCGGCCCGGCGACCGCCCAGCGCCGACGCACTCGCCGAAGCGCTCGACGAGTGCGTGCATCGCTCGTGGACGCAGCGGGAGGCCCGGCGCTGGTGGGCCACGCACCTCCCGGCGCGCCCCTCGTAACGAACCGCGGTAGCCTCGCTTTCCGGTTCGCAACGCCGCGTCTATACTGCCCACTCCCCTCAGCTGGCCGCTTTTTTCGTGGAGAGTTGCCATGTCGGACGCCGCAGATTCGCCCACCATATCCCTGCGGCCGAACGGCCCGCTCGAAGTCTCCGGTCTCGAGGAGTTCCGCAACTCGCGGGGGGAGCGGATCGCCACCAAGCCGACGATCTTCCTGTGTCGCTGCGGCGCTTCCAGGAAGAAGCCGTTCTGCGACGGCACTCACAAATCGATCGCGTGGACCGACGAGAAGAGCGCCGAGCGGGCTCCCGATCAGCTCGACGAGTATCCGGGCAAGAAGATCACCATCTACGACAACCGCGGCGTGTGCTCGCACGCCGGCTTCTGTACACGTGATCTTCCGGCGGTTTGGCGTCCCGCTGATCCGTGGATCGACCCCGACGCGGCCGGCCCCGACGACATCGTGCGGGTGATTCGGAGCTGTCCGTCGGGGGCGCTGAGCTACCGGCGCGGCGGCGATCGCGAGACGAGCTACTTCGACGCGCCGGAGATCAGGATTGCGCGAGACGGTCCCTACGAAGTGCGGGGCGGAGTGGAGCTCCGGGACATCGAGCTGGGGGACGGGGCGAGCGCAGATCACCTCGCGCTCTGCCGCTGTGGCCGGTCCCGCAACAAGCCATTCTGCGACGGCAGTCATTGGTACGCCGGATTCCGCGACGACGAGAGCTCGACGATCGCGATGGCGAATCGGGCGGGGGAGGAGACCGAAGAGACGTGGGTCGCGGTCGGAGCGGTCGAGGATCTCGAGAGGGGGAAGGTGCACTCCGTCACGGTCGGCGAGCGGACGATCGCGCTGATCGGGACCGCCGACGCGTGGCATGCGCTCGACGGCAGGTGTCCGCATCAGGGCGGTCCGCTGACGGAGGGGGCGATCTGCGAGGGCGGTGTCGTTCGCTGTCCGTGGCACGGGTACGATTTTTCTCTGAAGACCGGAAAGGGCGTCGGGAACGACGACTCGGTCGAGACGTTCGAAGTTCGCGAGAGCGACGGTCAGATCGAGATCGCCGCGCCCGCGCCGAGTCGCTCGACCTGGACGGTGAGTCACGTCATGGTCGAGACGATGGTCGAGTGGGGCGTCGACACCGTGTTCGGGATGGTGGGGCATTCGAATCTCGGCCTCGCCGAGGCGCTCCGCGTGCAGGAGGAGCGCGGCCGGATCCGCTACATCGGAGTGCGCCACGAGGGCGCAGCCGCGTTCGCGTGCTCCGGCTACGCGAAGGTGAGCGGCCGCCCGGCCGCCTGCCTCTCCATCGCCGGCCCCGGCGCCACGAATCTCCTCACCGGTCTGTGGGATGCGAAGGTGGATCGCGCTCCCGTCCTGGCTCTGACCGGACAGGTGAACACCCAGGTGTTGGGGCCGGGCGCGTTTCAGGACATCGACCTCGCGTCCGCGTTCGAGGCGGTCACGCGGTTCAGCCAGACCGTTCTCCCGAACAGCGATTGGGCCCAGCTGGCGTCACTCGCGTTGAAAACCGCCGTCGTCGAGCGCGACGTGGCGCATCTCATCTTCCCGGACGAGGTTCAGACCCTCGACGCGGGCAACGCCGGGCCGGGACGCCGGGAGGGGCGGATGGGGGAGACCGCGATCACCCCGCCGGAATCGGCGCTCGGTCTCGCCGGGTATCGGCTCGGTCGGGCGCGACGGCCCGTGATCATCGTCGGACATGGTGCGCGTCAGGGCATCGCCGAGGTGGAGGCTCTGGCGGAGGCGCTCGGGAGCCCGATCATCACGACGTTCAAGGGAAAGGGTCTCGTCGGCGACGATCACCCACTCGCGGCCGGAGTCCTCGGACGAAGCGGAACGCCGGTGGCCAGCTGGTTCATGAACCAGGCCGATCTGCTGCTGGTCTTCGGCGCATCCTTCTCGCAGCACACCGGAATCACGACTTCCAAGCCGATCATCCAGGTGGACTTCGATCGCATGGCGCTCGGCAAGTTTCATGGCGTGGATGAGGCCGTTTGGGGCGACATCGGCGTCGCCGCCCGGGAGTTGCTCGTGCGGCTGTCCGAGAATCCGTCGCGCGTCGACCAACGAGGCGAGCTCGTCGAGCGCTGGAAGGCCTGGCGGGACGAGAAGGGGAGTCGTGCGCGGCAAGATCGCGGCCACGGGATCAACTCGGCTGCCATCTTCTCTCGTCTGTCGGAAGCGGTCCGCGAGGACGCCATTCTGAGCGTCGACGTCGGCAACAACACCTACTCGTTCGGGCGCTACTTCGAGGTGGGCCGGCAGCCGGTTCTCATGTCGGGCTATCTCGGTTCGATCGGCTTCGCGTTCCCCGCGGCGATGGGCGCGTGGGCGGCCGCGCCGGACCGGAAGGTGGTCTCGATCAGCGGCGACGGAGGCTTCGGGCAGTACCTGGCGGAGTTCACGACGGCCGTCAAGTACGGCATGAACATCACGCACGTCCTCCTGAACAACGGGGAGCTCGGCAAGATCTCCAAGGAACAGCGCGACGGCGAGTGGAGAGTGTGGCAGACGGACCTTCGCAACCTGGACTTCGCCGAGTACGCCCGCCTCTGCGGGGGGGAGGGGTTTCGGGTGGAGTCGGCGGGTGATCTCGCGGCCGCATTCCAGGATGCCCTCCGGGTGGAAGGCCCCTCCCTCGTCGAGATCGTGTCGGACCCGCTCCTCACCTGAGGTTCACGCGCGACCTCGAGAAGCAGTTCAGCAAAAGCGCGTAAGTCCCATTCCCACTGGGGACTCGGCCGCTACCGCAGCAGCGTGCCCTTGACCGTCCGCAGGTCCTGGCCCGACTCCAGCCGGAAGAAATACACGCCCGGAGCGACCCGGCTCCCCGACGCGTCCCGCCCGTTCCACGTCACCGTGTTGACGCCGGCGGGGGCGGGGCCCTCGCTGAGCACCTGGACGAGGCGCCCGGAGACGTCGAAAACCGAAAGCCGGACGTCACGGCTCTGGGCGATCGAGAACTCCAGCTGGGTCGTCCCCGAGAACGGGTTGGGCTCGGCGGACCGGAGGGCGAAGTCCTCGGACGATCCCGCGCCCCCGAGCACGGCGGTCGCGCCGGCACTCGGCACCGGGATCTCGACGAAGAGGTTCGTCCCGATCCCCGGCTTGAAGATCCCGACCGACGCGGATCCGAGGGTGGAAGGCTGGTCCGCGTCGAATCTGAAGTTGAAGAGATCCTGGAAGAACATCGCGTTGGCTTCGGGATCCGTCGCGTAATCGTCGGTCGCCCAGGAGATCGTCAGGCCGTCGTCCGTGACCGCCCAATCGTTGCCGACCGTCTTGTCGATGTCGTGGAACCCGACGTTCGAGACGTTCACCCCGGCAATCGGGACGGAGAACGAGCGCACCCCGCGCTCCGAGTACCAGTTGTAGACGGCGTATTCGTAGTGCCACTGGCCGCCCCCGAGATCCGTCACCTGCGTCGCGATGATGATCTGCCCGTCGTCGTCGGCGAGCTCCTTCTTCAGTAGGTGATCGCCCCAGTTCAGAATGAAGGGACCGTAGTTGGGAGTCAGGCCGGGGCCGAGCGTGCTGATGTTCCAGTTGGATCCCGACCAGGACATGGTGCACTCGCGCCAACCGATCGAGTTGAACGGGTCTTGGTCGTCCGCGACGACGTACAGGCCTTCGTAGTAGTAGTCGGCGTCGGTGTGGCCGAGGTCCTCGTCCCAGACGATGAGCCGGTGCGCGACGCTGCTCGTCTCGGTCCCGTCGTAGTCGCGATCGCAATCTGCGTCCGGAACCACGGGCTCGTCGAAGAACGATCCGCACGCTTCCCAGGTGCCGGTGAACGGATTGATCTCCTCGCGCGGGCCGAGGTAAAAGCGGCTCGCGTTCAACCCGGCCGAGTAGGTGTCGGAGCACCCGATGCAGAGCTGGTCCCCACCGCACCCCTCGCAGCCGAGATTGCACTGATCATTCGAAAGTGCGAGGAAACCGTGCTTCATCCAGCTCTGGCCGAGCATCTCGAGAACGCCGTCCGCATTGATCCGCAAGACGGAGGCGCCGATCGTGGGGTGCGTCTCCTGCATCGGCGCGTTCCAGGGAACGCGCACGTCTCCCGAGTTACACGACGTCGTGGCCGCCGCGAGGCCTGCCTGTCCGTTCGGAAACGTCCCCTCGTGACCGAAGCTGTTCAGACCGTAGAGCTCGCCGAGGGTGACGTCGAGGAAGTCACCGCGGACGGGAGGGCCGGCGTCCGGGTACTCCGGCGCGATCGCTTCGCCCGATCGCGGCCGAGAGCGCACGCGAAGGTCGAAGGCGCCGAAGTACTGTCCCGCCAGCTCCGGCTGACCGAGCGCCCGGGCCCATTCGTCCGTGATGATCATGTCGCCCATCCGGAGAGAGAGCTCCCCCGTGCTCCAGTTGAACCGGAACGCCGTGCTCCGCACTTCCAGAGGCACGACGACGTTCGGGTCACCGGACACGATCCGAACGATCTCCGGCCGGGAAGGGTCCAGTTCCACCGTGAAGTCGTATAGGAAGGCCGGGGCGAGCGGCGACTTCGTTCCCGGGTGCCAGGTCTGGAGCGAGAGGCCGCCGCGGAACGGGATCGAGACGACGCCGTCCTCGAGGGCCGAAAAGCCGCCGTTGCTCGTGCGGAACCCGAACCGGAAGTCGGGAGCCATCCGGAACGCGTGGAGCGATCCTTCCATGAAGCTGTCCCGTCCGGCGGGCGGTTCGGAGCTCGTCCGACTCTGGGCGAGCTTCATCCCGAGATCCTCGAGCAGGGCCGGATCGAGCGACATCGTGACGGTCGCGTCGGTGGCGACCCAGTTCTGGACGGCAGCGGGGCTCGGAGTGGCAATCAGGCCGAGCCCCAGGGCAAGAAGGCATGCGAACGGGGCGGATCCGCGTCTCATGTCCGGTCTCCAGGTTGTGTGGGTAGGGGGCGACCCCGGGGGGCGGGCTTGGATCTTGGTCATCATCCCATCCGACCGAGGCGCGGAGCAAGCGGAACTCTCGTGGGCCGTCGCCCCGGATCCCGTCCTCACGGGTCCCCGGAGGGGGTTGCCGATGGAGTCTTCCGCCGACTACGCTGCCGCCTCACCCCCGGGAGACTCGCGTGAACGCTCGATCGACGACTCCGTCCCTCGCTCCCGTTCTCGCCGTCAACTTCGTCGGGGCGCTGGGCTTCAGCATCGTCCTGCCCTTCCTGGTCTTTCTCGTCACGCGATGGGGCGGCAACGCCCTCGTGTACGGGCTCGTCGGAGCGACGTACTCCGCTTTCCAGCTCGTCGGTGCCCCCGTGCTCGGGCGCTGGTCCGACGTCCACGGCCGGCGAAGAATTCTGCTCCTGAGCCAGCTCGGAACCCTCGCGTCGTGGGTCCTGTTCGTCACGGCCTTCGCGGTGCCGGAACGTCCGATCTGGGAAGTGGACTCGTCCGTCGTCGGACGCTTTGCCGTCACGCTCCCCCTGGTGCTGGTTTTCGTGGCGCGCGCGTTCGACGGACTCACTGGCGGCAATATCTCCGTCGCCAACGCGTACCTCGCGGACATCACGACCGAAGAGGATCGCAGCGTCAACTTCGGAAAGATGGGCATCTCGGCGAACCTCGGGTTCATCGTGGGGCCGGCGATCGCCGGCCTGCTCGGAGGCATCGGCGGCGGTGAGCTCCTTCCCGTGCTGGCGGCCCTCGGGATCTCGATCGTCGCGACGATGATCATCGCGTTCAAGCTCCCGGAATCGAATCCGTGCGTACTGACCTCGGATCCGGAGCGTGCGGGTGCGCAACGCGTGCTCCGACCGGACCACAAGGCGTGTTTCACCGTGGAGTCGGTGAGGCCGAGTCTCGCGAGCGTACTGCGGACTCCCTGCATCCCCGTCCTCTTGGCGATTCACTTCTTGGTGATGCTCGGCTTCAACTTTTTTTACATCGCGTTCCCGGTCTACGCCGCGGAGGGGCTGGCCTGGTCGGTGCGAGACACGGGCCTTTTCTTTTCGGCTCTGAGTTTCTGCTTGGTCATCGTGCAGGGTCCGCTCCTGGGATTCGTGTCGCGATTCTGGCGGGACGGGATCCTCATCGTGGTGGGCAGTCTCATCCTCGCCGCCAGCTTTCCGTTCTTCGCCTCGACGCGGAGTCCGGTGATCTACGCCGGTGCCGTACTGCTGGCCCTCGGCAACGGGCTCATGTGGCCCTCGGTCGTCGCCAGTCTTTCGAAGGCGGCGGGGTCCGAAATCCAGGGCGCCGTGCAGGGACTCGCGAGCAGCGGGGGAGCGGTCGCGAGCATCCTCGGTCTCGTCGTCG
>JALGZO010000530.1 GCA_025774865.1 bacterium
TTCTTAACGGGCGCCCCGACGCGCCGAAACCGCCATCGGACCCCGCCATTCTCGGTCCGGCGCGATCCTTCGTCCGGGTCTCCGGCGACCTGTCGCCCGTTCTCGACGAGCTTCTCTCGCGGTCGGTGATCGTGGAAACGCTCGACGATGCACTGCGTCTCGCGAGGCGCGACGGCGCGCGAAGCTTCCGATTCGTGGCGAAGGACGGCGACTGGGCGGAGGCTCCGGGTATCGTGCACGGTGGTGCGCCCGCCTCCGGCGACTCGCGGATCCTCGGTCGGGCGGATCGCATCGCGGAGATCGAGCGCCGGGTCGCCGTCGCGCAGGAACGACGGGCGAAAGTCGAAGAGCGAGCCACGTCGCTCGTGACAGAGCGAGATCGTCTCGCCGTTCTTCTCCAAGAGCTCGAGACTCGGCGCGGCGAACAGAGAGAGAAGCTGGCCGGGGAGGAGCGTCAGGCCGAGCGAATCCGGGCGGAGACCACCGGGGCCGAAGAGCGGCGCCGGACGGTACAGGCGGAGCGCGAGAGCCTCGACGGCCGCCGCGGGGAGCTCGTCCGTGAGCGAGAGACCCGCCTCGCCGCGGTCGCGGAGGCCGAGGAGCGGCGGACCCAGCTCGAGGAGGACTGGCGCGAGCGGGAGAGCGAGCTCACCGAGTCGTCCGAGGATCGCGAGCGGGCTCGCGCCGAGAGCCACGAGCTGCTCCTCGAGAAGCAGCGGATCGTCAGCGAAACGGAGAAGGTCGCGGTCGAGATCGAGCGAATCGCCGAAGCCCGGCAGGCCGACGAGAAGGGTATCGCCCAGCGGACGGAGCAGATCCAGGATACCGAGAGCACGGTGGAACAGCTTGACCGGGAGCACACCGCCGGGCTGTCGGAATTCGCCGAGAGAGCGGCTGAGCTAGACCAGCGACGGCGCGTACGCGATCGCGTCGCCCAGGACCGAGCGGAGGTCATCGAGAAGCTCCGCGAGATCGAAAGCGAGCGCGACCGGTGGGCACGTCTCCGCGATCAATCGTCGGAGCTCGCTCACGAGAACGAGATGGGCCTCGCGAAGCTGGAAGCAGCGCGAGAAGAGCTCGTCGCCCGGATGGAGCGCGAGTTCGAGGTGAACCTCGCCCTCCCCGGTTCCACGGAGGCCCACGGCGCTTTCATCGACGCGCCCGCGGAGCCGGTCGAGGCGGCCCGTCGCGAGCGCGACGATCTGCGGCGCCAGGTGGATCGGTTGGGGGCGGTCAATCTGGTGGCGCTGGACCAGTATGAACGCGAGGCCAAGCGCTACGAGTTCCTGAAGATCCAGCGGGACGACCTGGAGGAGGCGCGAGAGAGGCTTCGGCGCACGATCCGAAAGATCAATCGCACCGCACGAACGCAGTTCATGGAGACGCTCGAAAACGTGCGGGAGAACTTCCAGAAGACGTTCGGGACGCTCTTCGACGGAGGCGTGGCCGACATCCGACTCGCGGGCGACGAGGATCCGCTCCACGCCCCGATCGAGATCATGGCGCGCCCGCGTGGAAAGCGGCTGAACAACATCCATCTGCTTTCGAGCGGAGAGAGGGCTCTCACCGCCGTGGCGTTCCTCTTCGCCATCTATCTCGTCAAGCCGAGTCCGTTCTGCATCCTCGACGAGGTCGACGCCCCTCTCGACGATGCCAACATCGGACGATTCCTCGACATGCTCAAGAAGGTGGCGGAGAAGACCCAGTTCGTCATGATCACGCACAACAAGAAGACCATGGAGGTCGCCGACTACCTGTACGGCGTCACCATGGAAGAGGCCGGCATCTCGAAGCTCGTCTCGGTGCACCTGGGGAAAGGTGGCTTGCCCGCGCTGACACCGCCGCCGCAAGCGGAAGGGGCGGGTGAGGTCGAGCTGGGAGGTGAAGTGGTCATGGAGGGCTCCGCTTGATCGGAAAGATCGGGCGCGGATTCACCAAGCTCAGAGACGGCCTTCGGAAGAGCAGAGACCACCTCGGAGACGGCATCCGTTCGATCGTGAGCGGGCGCTCCGCCGTCGACGAATCGATGTGGGAAGAGATCGAGGAGCTCCTGCTCCGAGCCGACGTCGGGGCGGGGACCGCCGAGGCGATCGTGGCGGACCTGCGTCGCTCGGCCACGGGGTGGTCCCGTCCCGAACCTGCGGAAGTGATGGAGGGGCTTCGCTCCGCCATCGCGGACCTCATGGGCACGGATGACCGCGCGGCCCTGAACCTCGACCCGGAGGATCGTCCCGCGGTCGTTCTCGTGATCGGGGTGAACGGGGCGGGCAAGACCACGACGATCGCGAAGCTGGCCGCTCGTCTCTCCGGCGAGGGCAAGAGGGTGGTCCTCGCGGCGGGAGACACCTACCGTATGGCGGCGACGGAGCAGCTTGGCGAGTGGGCCGATCGGGTCGGCGTGCCGGTCGTCAAGGGGAAGGAAGGCGCCGACGCCGCCGCCGTCGTCTTCGACGCGCTCGAGTCCGCCATTGCTCGCGAAGCCGACGTCCTGATCGTGGATACGGCCGGTCGCCTTCATACGAAGACGGAGCTCATGGAGGAGCTCCAGAAGATCCGTCGCGTTCTGGAGCGCCGGTCGCCCAAGGCGCCGCACGAGACACTGCTCGTTCTCGATGCCACCACGGGTCAGAATGCGCTGACTCAGGCCCGGGTCTTCGGCGAAACTCTCGGAGTGACGGGCCTCGTGCTCGCGAAGCTGGATGGAACCGCCAAGGGAGGCGTCGTCCTCGCCATTCGGCGGGAGCTCGCGGTGCCCGTCAAGCTCGTCGGGGTGGGAGAGGGAATCGAAGATCTCGAGGACTTTGATCCGGCCGCGTTTGCCCGCGCGCTGGTGCCGTCCGAAGAGTCGGCAGACTAGGAGAGAGATCGTTGGACGGTGAGCCGCGCTCCGACTCCAACCCTGGCTCGTTCGAAGAGGCTCAGGCGCGAGTCCGTGAGCTGGAGGGGAAGATCGAGACTCTCCTCGCCGTGATTGATCGCGACGCGTACGGCCGGCAGCAGAGCCACGATCAGGTCGCCCACCTCTTCCGGATCAGCGCGTCGGTGCTCGTCGCGTCCGAGCTCGACGAGCAACTCGGGCTCGTGGCGGAGGGTATCGTCACCGCGTGCAATTTCCGGCGGTGCGTGATCACCCTCCTCGACGAGGACTGGACGGTGTGGAAGCGGCAACACGCCGGCCTGTCCGCCGATGAGGCGAAGGCTCTCGATGAAGGGCCGGGCGTCAGCCCCGCCCAGCGGCGGAGCTTCCTAGACGAGAAGTATCGCGTCGGCAACTCCTACTTCATCCCCCACGACTCCCGGCTCGCGACGCAGCTCTTCGGCGTCGGCGTGTCTTCGAGTCGTTCGCAGGAGGAATTCGTCGACTGGCACCCGGAGGACCTCCTCTTCGTACCGCTCATGGGCAAAGACGAGAAGCTGCTCGGGACGATCTCCGTGGACGACCCGCTCGACGGACGTCGCCCCACCCCCGTGAGCCTTCGCATTCTCGAGCTGTTCGCGCGGGAAGCGGCGTTCGCCATCGAGCAGAACTTGCTGATGCGGGAGCTGAGTCGGACGGAGGGCTATCTGGAGAGCCTCATCCGGAACTCGACCGACGCGATCGTGACGACGGATCCGGAAGGCAAGATCGTCATCTGGAACGAAGGGGCGGTCCGCATGCTCGGCTGGGAGATGGAGGAGATCGTGGGCCACACCGTGGTCCGCGTCTACGCCAACGAGGAAGAGGCGCGTTCGATCATGCGCCGGCTGATGAGCGGGGACGAAGGAGATCCCGGCCGGCTGTCGAGCTTCGAGACGGTACTGGTGTCCAAGGTGGGCGAGAGAATCCCCGTGGCCCTCTCGGTGTCCGCCCTCTACGGGGCGGACGGCGAGTTCCTCGGCACCGCCGGTATCTCTCGAGACCTTCGGCCGTGGAAGCGGCTCGAGCAGGAGCTCGTGGCCGCGGAGAAAGCGGCGACGCTCGGAGAAGTCGCTGCCACGCTCTGTCACGAGATCAACAATTTCCTGGAGGAGATCCTGTCGGCCGGGCAGGTGTCGCTTCTCACGCTCGACCTCGATGAGGTCCGCAAGATGTACGGCGACGCCGGCAAGGGGACGGAGCTCGACAGCGAGGTACAGCGTCTCACCGTCATTTCGCGCGAAGCGTTGAAGATCGCGTCCCTGACGAATCGGCTGCAGGCGATGGCCCGCGGCGGCGCATACGACACGACCGAGTACGTCGGCGACATTCGAATGGCGTCCGTGCCAGAACTCGGGGAACGCGTCGGTGCGCGTATCCTGGTCGCCGACGACCGTCAGTTCATCCGCGAGTTCCTGCGAGACTTCCTCGTTCTCGAGGGTTTCCAGGTGGACGTCGCTTGCGACGGTGAAGAAGCTCTCCAGAAGGCGAAGGCGGCGCACTACGATCTTGTGCTCTCGGACATCAAGATGCCTCACCGGAACGGCTACGAAGTCTTCGCGGGCGTGCGCGAGACGGACCCCGGCACGAAAGTCATCCTCATGACGGCCTACGGCTACGACCCGTCGCACTCCATCGTGAAGGCGTCGGACGAAGGACTCTCGGACGTCCTCTACAAGCCGTTTCAGATGGCTCGCGTGCGAGATGCCATCGTCAAGGCGCTGAGCGAGAACGGAGTCGCGGGCGACGAATCGACGGCGAGGGCCAAGAAGAAGGCGAAGGCCAAGGCGGGGGCCCGCGCCAAGGGCAGGAAGCGGTGAGCGAGGAGGAGAGGCCGCTTCTCCTGCGATTCGCGATCGGTCATCGACTGGAGCTCGGCCTCTTCCTACTCGTCGTCCTGCTGTTCTCCGATTATCTCTTTTCGGATCAGCTCCTCTACGGCAGCGACTCGATTCCGGCCGGGCTGTTCTTCCGCGGGTTGCTCGTCGATTTCGTGATGGAGTTCGGTGAGCTTCCGCGGTGGAATCCGTACATCCTCGGCGGCCTCCCGTTCCTCGACGCGACGCACGGAGACACCTTCTTTCCGTCTTCGCTTCTGCAGTTCGTCATGCCCGTGTACCGCGCGCTGGGTCACAAGCTTTTGCTGCACATCTTCCTCGCCGGCGCGTTCATGGCCTTCTACTTGCGCACCCTCACGCTTCGCCCGACGGCGGTGGCCATCGGATCTCTCACTTACATGCTCTCGCCGATCCTCGTGAGCTACTTGTTCGCCGGCCAGGACGGAAAGATGTACGTCACGAGCCTCGCGCCGCTCGTCCTGGGCACCCTGGAGCGGGCGATGCGCACCGGCGAGGCGCGCACGTTCCTCGGCCTCGGGGTCACCATCGGGGTGACGATTCTCTCCGCGCAAATCCAGATGGCGTATCACCTGATGTGGTTCGTCGGCGCGCTCTGGCTCCTGCGCGTCTTCCGCGGGCCGGCGGGCGGAGGGGAGCCTCCGCCACGGGCGAAGACGATCGCGTTGTTCGTGACCGCGGTCGGGCTGGGCGTCCTCATCGCCGCGATCCAGCTCGTTCCGGCCGTCGCGTACGTGAAACACCCCGCCGAGTTCTCCGTGCGCTCCACGAGGACGGAATACGAGCATGCCACGTCGTGGTGCCTGCACCCGGAGGAGCTGGCGTCGATGATCGTTCCGGACTTCTGCGACGCTCCTCGCGGCTACTGGGGTCGCAACCCGTTCAAGTACAACTCCGACTACGCGGGCGTCCTGACGCTTCTGCTCGCGGTCCTCGCTCTCATCCGGCGCCGCGACTCGACGCGCCTCTTCCTCGCTGGACTAGCGATCTTCGCGATCCTGTATTCGCTCGGCCAGTACACGCCGGTGCACCGACTGTTCTACGCCGTGGTGCCTCAGGTGAAGCTGTTCCGGGCCCCGCCGCTCGTCATGTTCGCGGCGGCCTTCGGTCTGTCGGCGCTCGCTGCGCTCGCGGTGGACGACCTGGTCGGCGCGGCGGAGACGAGGCGCGCGAAACCGGAGCTGGGGGGTGCCGGCCGGATCCTCCCGTGGGGACTCGGGGTCGCGGGTGCGATCGCGGTCGCGGGATTGGCCGGCGGCGGGGTGGCGTCGTTCTGGAACGATCTCGTCTACCCGGACATCGCGGACGGGCAGCGCCGGATGCAGTTGGCGAGCCTCCCGGCATTCCGAGACGGCGCGCTCGTGATCGCCGGAATCCTCGCGGCCGGAACCGTGGTCGTCCACGCGCGGGCCCGCGGATCGCTGCCGACGAACGTCTTCACCTGGGCGCTCGCGGTCCTGATCGTGGTCGACCTCTGGCGGGTCGACAAGGACTTCAAGGTCGTGATGGAGCCGGATCGGTTCATACAGCCGGACGCCGTGATCGCGCCGATCGCGGCGGAAGCACGTCGCGAGAAGTTCCGCGTGATGCCGATCGTCCGGCAATACCAGTTCAATGAGCTCGGATACCACGGCATCGAGTCGGTCATGGGGTTTCACGACAAC
>JALGZO010000531.1 GCA_025774865.1 bacterium
GGGGTTCTCGATGGTCAGGCCGTGCGCTTTGCCAGCGATACGGGAAAGCGGACCGCCGCGTCAAGCGCGCAGCCATCCGCCACGAATATCATCAGCATATTCACATGTTGGACGTCAGCGGACGACCACCAAGCGGCGTGACAATTGATCGTTGCCGGAGCGCAGAACCACAAAATAGACGCCGCTCGGCACGCTGCTCGCATCCCACTCCATAACCCGAACCGTTCCGTCGCCGCGCGGGAACCTCGCGATGTCTTCGACCCTTCGGCCGACCACGTCGTGGACCGTCAGACTCACTGATGCGTCTGAACGAGCTGCAAACCGAAACGCCGTTCGCGACGCTGCCGGATTGACGAGAGGCGGATCCAGCATCAGTCGGAGTCTCGCGTTGGGATTTGACGCGGGGGGAGTGGATGTCTCGGTCGGAAGATCGACCTCCCATGCGCCACGCCCGTACGTTCCGGCCACGAGCTTGCGCGCCGACCGTTGGATCTCGAGGTCGAGAACGATAGCGTTGGGAAGTTCCGCTTCGAAGGGTAGCCAATGCTCACCGCCGTCGGCACTCCACCACACCCCCACGTCAGTCCCCACGTACCAGTTCTGGGGCTTGGCGGAATCGACGACGATTACATTTACTGGCATCACCGGTAAATCGCCACTGACTTCGACCCAGCTCTGTCCCATGTCGGTCGTGTAGCCGATGTGACCAAGCGGCGTGTAGCCGCCGAACGTCACAAAGGCGGCGTTCACGCTCGTGGGATGCGCGTAGACCCGCAGCGGAGCGTTGTGGGTGAAGCCGTACGGGGCCGTAGAGGCCCATGTCTCCCCGTCATCGGTGGAGTATCGAAGCTCCGCGCCCTCCACGCTCCAGATGATGTCTCCATCGATCGGGCTGATCGAGAGCCAGGTCGAGGCATCCTCGGGACCCGTCATCTGCTCCCACCAGGCGCCGCCGTTTGTCGTGCGGAAGATCCCCGCATCAGTGGATGTGAAGAGATGGTCGGGGTCGTTCTGATCTTGGTCGACGGGTGTGACCCATCGCCCGGTACCGGTGATTCCATTCACGATGTAGGACCAGTTGTGGCCTCCGTTGGTGCTCTTGAAATGGATGCCGCGTTGTTTCTCCGCGTAGACCTCATTTGCGTTGGTGGGCGTGATGTTGCATACCATGCCGTCGGAATAGATAGTCGTCTGAAACCAGGTGTCGATTCCCTCGCGTCCGGGCACCCCGTTGTCTTGCGTTCCGCCCATCATGAACGTTGGATCCGACTGGGCGACGCAGATATCGTAGAACTGGTAGGTCACCAACCCTTCCCGCTGCGACCGCCAGGTCTCTCCGTCATCGGACGAGCGCCAGACACCGCCATCGGTTCCGATCCAGAGATTACTCGTCGATCCGGGTTCATAGATGATGGCATGGTTGTCGACGTGTGGGTTCGTTTCAGTGCCGATTCCGGGGCCAGGATTGAGGACCGTCCAGGTGACACCACCGTCGTACGATCCGTAAAGGAGGACGCCGCCGGATACGACACGGTCGATGTTGTCGGGGTCGACGATCAGGCTGAGATTGTAGTTACCCTGCCCCCCGAGCATGTTTGTCGTGTTGTTACGAACCTCCCATGTACCTCCATTGTCCGTTGAGCGGTAGATGCCGTAGGTCTCGCGTGTGACCCGATCACAATAGTGCGCGTAGACCACATCGGGATCGGCAGAGGAAACCCCGAGTCTCGTCTTGCTGACACTCGCACCGTTCGGCTGACCGCTCCCCACGAGGGACCAGGTGAGGCCATCATCGGTCGACACGTGCACGCCGACGTAGAACCTGGCGGCGTAGACTCGGGCCGGGTCCCCCGGCTTCCACTTGACGTCCGACCAGTTGCCAGACTGCGCCGCGGTCCAGTTGTCACCCTCGTCCGTTGACCGATAGAGAGCGAACTTGGACCCGGCGAGGATCGTCCCCGTCTGAGCATTGACCTCCATCACGTGGAATCCGTTCGAATGTCCGGGCGGGAATGTGAGACCTGTTGGATTCCAAGTTTGACCACCATCGACCGATTTGAAGATCCCCCGCCCGAAGAGTCCCGTCCCGGAACCTTCACCGGTACCGATGAGAACGACATCCGGATCCCACGGCAGCACGGCGATTCCACCTATGGAGAGGCTCGGCAAGTGGTCCGTGAGGACCTGCCAGGTATCGCCCCCGTCAGTCGACTTCCAGAGACCACCGCTTGCCGCACCGACGTAAACGATGTCGACATCGGTGGGATGGAATTCGATGTCGATGATGCGACCCGAAAGGCGCGTCGGACCCAACTGGAACCATGACGTGCGTGCGGACGTACCGATGCGCGCTTCGATCTCTCGCTTGGCTTCCCATGCCCGCCAACGTGCCATCGGGTCCGGAAGTTCTCCGTCTGCCCGACGTTGGTCGAGGAACCACTTCACACGGTTGTAGGGTTTCCAGCCACTCCCGGGCATATCGCGGAGCTCGGGGTACGTCTCGAAGTAGAGTCTCATCTCTTCAAGCCACTCCTCGAGTGACTCCTTCGACGTCTCGGCATCGACGGCGGCAGCAGGAGAGGACCCCGCGAGTGTGATCAAGGTCAGTAGGAGGAGGCCAGAGAGCGACACCGGGATTCGTCCGGAACTGCCGGAGAGTCGAGACATCACACAACTCCCGCTGAGTCGCTGTTGATTGCCTCAGTCGCCCGCGAGCGTAGCACAAACGCTTACCCCAGTCGGCACCTCCCAACCGACTGGATGGACGCGCCCTTGCCGGTCTCACGTGAGCCTGGGCCGTGCAGGACGCTAGCGGATCCTGGTCACTCTCTCCGTTCGAACTTCGGATCCGTTCGAGAACTTCAGAAAGTAGGTCCCGGAAGACACTCGAGCCCCGCTGTCGTCGAGACCGTGCCACGTGACCACGTGGTCACCGGCACCCCGGATCCCATCGACGAGAGTTCGCACGACCCGTCCACGGACGTCGTAGACCTGGAGCTCCACACGAGCCGGCTCCACAAGGGTGAACCGGGCTTGCGTTCCCTCCCGCCCCGGATTGGGCCATGCAGAGAAGAGGAGAGATTCAGATGGGGAATCGAACGTTGGTGCGGCCGAGGTCGGTTCATCGAAAAGGGAATTGTCCATCGTGCCCCGGCCGAGCGTGCTGAGGTACCAGTCGATTTGCTGTTGCTCGTGGATGGCAACGGCCTTGGCGAGTTCGGTAGAGTCCGGCGGATCTCCGGGCCGATGGAGCATGATCCACCCCGTGCGATAGTGCTTGTCTTCCTCCTCGGAATCCGGGACCCGAGGCCCCGCGGCGTCGATGACGTCGGCGGATGAGAAACTCGAGATCGGACCGTAGTAATCGCTCACCACGCAGTCCCATTCGTCCATGTATCGGAGCTCGCTGTTGCCCGCATCCATCTCGGTCGGTGATACGTAGCCCATCAAATAGAGCTCCGTGTAGCTGTAGAGCCCACCGGTGTCGCTGTTGAACAGATAGAAATCGGGATAGCTCGCCTGGAGGACCGCCGGGCTCGAGCCCACCCACTCGCCGATGCCGAGGGCCGATCCCTGGCTGTCGACCGCTGGATTCGGGTGGCCCGCATCGTAGCATCCGAAGCCACCGTATCCCTGCATCCGGCGGCCGTCGAGTAGGTCCGGCAGATACATCGCGAACCGGTGCTCGAACTCGTGCCCCAGGGTCGTGCGGGTACCCTCCGCCTCCGGCCCGTCTCCGGGCTCGATGCCCGCTCGGTTGATGTTCCACACCATGATGAAGCCTTCGAGGTTCTCCCCACCCACCCCGTAGGCGGCGCGGTTGTTGAGCAACTCCCGGCCGATGCCCGTCACGTCGTTCTCCAGCGTGAGATAGAACGCCCAGCCGACGGTGTGGTGCGGCGTGAAGTTCAGCCAGTAGCCGATGAAGTCGTAGAGGTCGCCGTGGGTCGCCATCAATTCATTGGCGGCGCTGACCATCAGAGCGATGAGCTGTCCGTTCGAGAAGTCACTGAGCAGGATCTGGTTCGTATCCTCGAACGCGAAGACATGCTCCGGCGAGAGGCTCCGCATCGCGCCCGTTCCTCGCCGTGGTGGCCCCGGCCGGATCGGGGGAATCACCTGCGTCGCTGGATCGACGATCTCCCCGCGGGCGACCGCAGCGCGCACGCTCTCGAGCCACTGTTCAGGCAATTGGGACCCGCACTCGAACGGCGGGGCGAAGAGGGTGTCTCGGGCGGTGCCGCTGGCGGCTTCGTCGGCGGAGCCCAGCAACGCCGACGCCGCGATCAGGGTCGCCCACGCACCCGCTCGGGGTGCGGCACCTTGCACGATGTCATCTCCCATCGAGTGCGCCCTACCTCAGTACTCGGCTCGCGGCCATCGACGTCCAGGCCCGCGAAGCAAACTGATCTGCCGCCACCTAATAGTACTACTCCCAGAGTTGTTCATCCCGCGAGTGGTCCGCCCCCCGCATTGGGGCCCGTCGCCAGCGCGAGACCGCGGCGGCGGCGGTGCCCCTTTCGCGCGGGGGGAACGGTTGAGCCATCGCATCGCAGGGAGTAACCTGAACCCCACACACACTCGTCGCGCAAAGTCGCGCAGGGGTGAAGAGAAAGTGCCCGAGCCCTCCAACGAGCAGATGCTGGACCTGTACATTCAAATGGTGCGATCTCGGGCTTTCGAGGAGATGGCAATCTCGCTCGTTGACGTCTGCAGGATCCCGGGATCCTGGATGAGCGGCATCGGGCAGGAGGGCACGGTGGGAGCCGTGGGGCAACTTCGCCCGGACGACTACCTCACCTACACGCACCGGGGCGCCTACTGCTTCCTGAGCCGGGGAAGCGACCCCAAGCGACTTTTCGCCGAACTCCTCGGCAAGCGAACCGGTTGCTGCCGCGGCAAGGGAGGGCGCCACCTCGCGGACGTTGAGCACGGCATCTTCGGCAAGAGCGGCTCCATCGGCGGTCACGCCCCGATCGCGGTGGGATTGGCCACGGCGATCCAGATTCGGGGTGGCGACCAAGTCGTCCTTTCGCTTTTCGGCGAGGGAGCCAGCAATCGAGGCACTACTCACACGTCGATGAACATGGCGACGATCTGGAGGCTTCCCATCATCTGGCTCTGCGAGAACAATGGGTACGCGGGATCGAGCCCGGCCGCTGCGATCCTTGCAAACGCAGACGTCGCCGAGATGGGATCCGCCTACGGAATGCCTCACACTGCGGTCGATGGAAATGATGTGATCAAGGTCTTCGAGGCGGTTCGACCGGCCATCATTCGTGCCCGTTCCGGGGAGGGACCGTCCCTCATCGAGCTCAAAACCTATCGGCTTCGGCCCTTCGGCGAGGGTTCGGGACCCGATCGGCGCTCTCCCGACGAGATCGAGGCTTGGAAACGTCGGGACCCGATCCGATCGTTCCGTCGTCGGCTCCTCGCGCGTGGAATCTTGAACGACGAGCAGGTGGAGAAGATCGCGCACGAGGCGGGGCGGGAGATGGAAGGTGCCCGCGCCTTCGCCGAAGAGAGTCCGTTTCCCGATCCCGAAGAAGCCTTCGAGGACCTCTACGCTTAGATCATGCGAGAGATTACAATCACCCAGGCCGTGAATGAGGCGCTCCGCGAGGAGATGAAGCGGGACAGCACCGTGTTCGTCCAGGGGCTCGGGATCGCTCCTTTCTCACCCGGTGGCTCGACGGCCGGGCTCTTCGAGGAGTTTGGTCGCCTCCGAGTTCGGTCCGCTCCCATGAGCGAGACCGTGATCGCTGGCTCGTGCGTCGGCGCAGCGCTCGCAGGAATGCGGCCCGTGGGGGAGCTGCATCTCGCAGATTTCGTGTTTTGCGCACTCGACGAGATCCTCTCGAAGGCCGGAAAGTGGAGATACACACACGGGGCCAACGGCGGGATGACATTACCCATCGTGTTCCTGATCACGATCGGCGGCTACGTCTCAGCGGCCTCGGAGCACTCCCAGTCCCCTCTCGCCCTCTACATGCACGCGCCAGGTCTCCGGATCGCCGCGCCGACCACGCCTCGCGACGCCAAAGGCCTGTTGAAGACGGCCGTCCGGGACGACAACCCCGTGATCTTCGTGACGCATAAGAAACTCAGCAGTGTCAAGGGCCCGGTGCCTGACGAAGACTTCACGATTCCTTTCGGGAGAGCAGAGGTCCGGCGACCGGGACGCGACGTCACGGTAGTTGCGACATCTTACATGGTGTCGCTCGCGTTGCACGCTGCGGCTTCGATGGAGCAAGAGGGCGTGAGCCTCGAGGTGATTGATCCGCGGACTCTCGAGCCACTGGACATCGACTCGATCGTTGCCTCAGTGCACAAGACCGGCCGACTCGTCATCGTGGACGAGGACACCGAGCGGTGCGGCGTCGGGGCCGAGATCGGAGCCCAGGTCGG
>JALGZO010000532.1 GCA_025774865.1 bacterium
AGGCGCGGGGTCCGGATCATCATCTGCGGGGCGGGGATGTCGGCGGCGTTGCCGGGAGTCGTCGCGTCCATGACGACCCTTCCCGTGATCGGAGTGCCGCTCGCGGGCTCGCACCTCTCCGGCGTCGACAGCTTGCATGCCATCGTGCAGATGCCGCCGGGCGTTCCGGTGGCGACGATGGCGATCGGAGCGGCCGGCGCGAAGAACGCTGCCATCTTCGCGGTGCAGATCCTCGGTCTTTCGGACGCCGAAATCGAATCGAGGATCGACGACTACAAGGCGGAGCTCGCGGCCGGTTGACGACCTGATGGAGATCCTGAGAACTGATCCCGAGGTGCCCGATCTCTCCGTCGTGAAGCGGGTCTCCCGCGTCCTCATGGGAGGCGGCGTCGTGGCGATTCGCACCGATACGGTCTACGGGCTCCTCGCGAGCGTCGATCGCCCGGACGCCCTCCGCAAGCTCGTCGCGCTCAAGGTCCGCCCGGTGGACAAGCCGTTCGTGCTGCTCGCCTCCGACTGGATCGGCGTGCGCTCGGTGACGTCCCACCTGCCGCCGGTGGCGCGATCGCTCGGGTCCCGCTACTGGCCGGGGCCGCTGACCCTCGTGCTGCCCGGGAACGACGATCTCCCGTCGGAGGTACGTGCGAGCGGCCCCACGGTGGCGGTGCGGATCCCCGGGGTCCCGCTGCTGATCTCGATTCTGAAGGAGTTCCGGGGCGCCGTCGCGGCTCCGAGCGCGAATCGGCCGGGCGAGCCACCCGCGACCTCGATCGAGGAAGTACTGGCCGTGTTCGACGGCAAGATCGACCTGGCCGTCGACAGCGGACCGGCGGAGAATTGTCGCCCTTCGACGATCGTCAACTGCACCGAGTTCGGCGGTGAAGTCCTCCGCGTGGGCCCGGTGGAACCGACGCCTCGCGAACTCGCGGCGCACTGAGAGAGCCATGCCGTTTCGAGTCCTCTTCGTCTGCTCCGGAAACACGTGTCGAAGTCCGCTCGCGGAGGCGGTCGCGCGACGGCTGATCGACGAGGAGGGAATTCCCGCCTTCGAAGTCGCCTCGGCCGGGACGTTCGCGATGGATGGCGGCTGTGCTTCGTCGGGGTCGTTGGAAATCGCGCGGGAGAACGAACTGGATCTCGAATCGTTCACGACCCGCCGCCTCACGAGTGAGATTCTCGACTGGGCGGACCTCGTGCTCGTCATGGAGCCGGGGCACCGATCGGGCGTGCTCGGTCTTTCCCCCGTGGCGGACACGAAGACGAAGCTGCTCGGGGAGATCGCGGGGGCGAAGGGCGCGGACGCGGCCGTCGCCGATCCGTTCGGTGGGTCGCTCGACTCTTACCGGCGCACGTTTCAGAAGATCGACAAGTTCGTTCGCGTGGGATTCCCGCGCATCCTAGGGATGGCGGCGCGCAAGGGCAAGCCGTCGCAAGAGGAGCCGACATGAGCTACGAGTCGCTGAAAGCTGGCGACGAGGCCGTCCACCGAGCGGTCCAGGGAGAGATCCGCCGGCAGAACGAAGGGATCGAGTTGATCGCTTCGGAGAACTTCACGAGCCGTGCCGTCTTGGAAACCGTCGGCTCGCCGCTCACGAACAAGTACGCAGAGGGGTATCCGGCCAAGCGTTACTACGGCGGCTGCGAGGAGGTCGACAAGGCGGAGGTGCTCGCCATCGACCGGGCCAAGGAACTGTTCGGTGCCGAGCACGCGAACGTTCAGCCTCACTCCGGATCCACCGCCAACCTCATCGCGTATTTTTCGTTGCTCGACCCGGGCGACAAGATGATGGGTATGTCGCTCGCCCACGGTGGGCACCTCACGCACGGTCATCCGGTGAACTTCTCGGGTCGGTTCTTCGATGTCGTGGCCTACGAGGTCGACAAGGAGACCGAGGTCATCGACATGGATCGAGTCCGCGAACTCGCGAAGGAACACCGCCCGAAACTGATCGTGGCCGGGGCCAGCGCGTATCCGCGGCTCTGGGACTTCGAGGCGTTCCAGAACATCGCTCGCGAAGTGGACGCTCGTTTCCTGACCGACATGGCTCACTTTGCGGGGCTGGTCGCCGGCGGTGCGCACCCGTCACCGGTGCCGCACTCGGACGTCGTGACGAGCACGACACACAAGACGCTGCGCGGCCCGCGGGCCGGCTTCATCCTGTGCCGCGACGAATTCGCGAAGGTGATCGACAAGACCAATTTCCCCGGGATGCAGGGCGGGCCGCTCATGCACGTGATCGCCGCGAAGGCGGTCTGCTTCGGGGAGGCGTTACGGCCCGAGTTCCGGGAGTACGCGCGAAACGTCGTCACCAACGCGAAGGCGCTCGCGGACGGACTGATCGAGCAGGGTCTCCGCCTCGTCTCCGGTGGCACCGACAATCACCTCATGCTCGTCGACATGACGCCGAAGGGGATTTCCGGCAAGAAGGCGGAGCGACTTCTCGGCGAGGTCGGCATCACGGTGAACAAGAACGCCATTCCGTTCGACCCCAAGAAGCCCGCGATCACCAGCGGCATCCGCATCGGGACTCCAGCCGTTACCACCCGCGGGATGGGAACGGAAGCCATGGGGAGGATCGCCTCGCTCATCGGTGCGACACTCGCGAACCTCGAAGAGGACGAGGCCGTCAAGGCTGAGCTCAAGGGCGAGGTCGAGGCGCTCGCGCGCGAGTACCCGCTTTACCCGGATCTCGTCGATGAGGCGATCGGCGTGGAGGCGCGGGCATGAGCTTCTCCGATCGCGCGAGGTGATCGTTGGAGGCAGGCGGATTAGCGGCATGGTATGCCCAGTACGACTTCGTCGTCGCGGGGTTCGTCGCGGGTCTCGCCGCGTCGGTCGCCTGCGGCTTCGGGGCGCTCCCGCTCGCTTTTGCGGGGCTCCGCCTGGAAGAGCGCGTCGGCCTCGGCTACGCGTTCGCGGGCGGCCTCATGTTCTCCGCGTCCGTCTACAACTTGCTCATGCCGGCGTTCACGGTCGGCACGGACGGCCCCCCCGAGCTCGGTTCGGTGCTCAGGACTCTCTCCGGGATGGCGGCGGGCGCCGCCTTCCTCTGGCTCATCGAGAGGAATCTCACGCCGGAGCATCTTCAAACCGGCCTCCTCCGCCACGTGGGGGGACGGACGGAAGCGCTCGTGTTCGTCGCGATGACGTTCCACTCGATCCCGGAGGGCGTCGCGGTCGGCGTCGGCTACGGCTCGGAGGCGCATCTCGCCGAAGGGGCTCGCTTCGGGCACTACATCGCGATCGCGATCGGCATCCACAACATCCCCGAGGGGCTCGCGGTCGCCCTGCCCATGCGCCTCGGAGGCGCGTCGATCGCGAAGTGCTTCTTCTTCGCCTTCCTGACGAGTCTGCCGCAGCCGATCGCCGCCGTGCCGTCGTCCCTTCTCGTCTGGATGTTCGAGCCGCTGCTCTTGCCGTTCCTCGGCTTCGCCGCCGGCGCCATGATGTATCTTGTTTTGATGGAGCTTCTGCCGGAGGCGCTCGAGAGGCACTCTCGCAACGAGATGGCCTGGATGTTCCTCGCCGGATTCGGGTTGATGGCGCTCGTCCAGGTGGCCCTGTAGGCAGCCGGGCCCGCGTGCATGGAGAACTGCCATTGGTTCTATCGCGAGTCGAGAGGTACTTTCTGCTGGGTATCCAGGCACTTCCGCGGTGCCCGTGCGCCGCATTCGAAACGTGAAGGGAGGAGATCGACCGTGCCCAGGCGACTGACCACGACGGGCGGCCGGCCCGTCGCCGACAACCAGAACTCGATCACGGCGGGGCCCCGCGGCCCTGTTCTTCTGCAGGACTATCAGCTCCTCGAGAAACTGGCCCACCAGAACCGGGAGCGCATCCCGGAGCGGGTGGTTCACGCCAAGGGCTGGGGCGCGCACGGCACGTTCACCGTGACGGGCGACATCACGGAGTACACGGGCGCGAGCATGTTCTCGAAGGTGGGGAAGCAGGTCCCGCTCATCGTCCGGTTCTCCACGGTGGCCGGGGAGCTCGGCGCGGCGGACGCCGAGCGCGACGTGCGCGGGTTCGGCGTGAAGTTCTACACGGACGAGGGGAACTGGGATCTCGTCGGCAACAACACGCCGGTGTTCTTCGTCCGGGATCCCTACAAGTTCCCGGACTTCATCCACACGCAGAAGCGACATCCGCGCACGAACCTCCGCTCCAACACGGCGATGTGGGACTTCTGGTCACTGAGCCCCGAGAGTCTGCACCAGGTCACGATCCTGATGTCGGACCGCGGTATTCCCGTCGCGCCGATGTACATGAACGGATACGGCTCGCACACGTACAGCTTCTGGAACGAAGATGGTGAGCGCACCTGGGTGAAGTTCCACTTCAAGACCCAGCAGGGCCACCGGCACTACACGAACGCCGAGGCGGCGGAGCTCATCGGGCGGACGCGCGAGAGCTACCAGGAGGAGCTCTACGGTGCGATCGAGCGCGGCGAGTTCCCGAAGTGGACGCTCAACGTGCAGGTCATGCCGGAGGCCGACGCCGAGAAGGCCCCGTTCAACCCGTTCGATCTCACGAAGGTCTGGCCGCACGCGGCCTGGCCGTTGATCGAGGTCGGGGTGATGGAGCTGAACCGGAACCCGGACAACTACTTCGCGGAGATCGAGCAGCTCGCGCTGTCTCCTTCGAACATCGTGCCCGGAATCGGCTGGTCGCCGGACAAGATGCTCCAGGCGCGCATCTTCTCGTACGCGGACGCGCACCGCTACCGGCTCGGCGCGCACTACGAGGCGCTCCCGGTGAACCGCCCGAAATCGGAGGTGGCCCACTACCACAAGGACGGGCCCATGCGGTTCTTCGACAACAACGAGCAGACCCCGGACGCGTTCTACGAGCCGAACAGCTTTGGCGGTCCGGCGCAGGACGCGTCGGTCGGGGAGCCGCCGCTCCGCATCTCGGGCGACGCGGATCGCTGGGATCACCGCGACGGCAACGACGACTACACCCAGCCGGGCAACCTCTTCCGTCTGTTCAACGACGAGCAGAAGAAACGGCTCTTCGGCAACATCGCCGCGGCGATGGCCGGCGTGCCCGAGGAGATCGTGCAGAGGCAGCTCGTCCACTTCCACCGGGCCGATCCGGCGTACGCCGAGGGCGTGGCCCGGGCGCTGGGAGTGGAGAACCGGGCCGCTGCGACCGAGCCGGTCGGAGCCTGACCGATCGCCCCGGCCGGCCGCGCGCCGGCCGGGGCTCTTCTCCCGCGATGAAGCGGCCGCCCCCGATCACGGAAGCCGAAGAAGCGCGCTACGCCGAGCTCCAGCGGGTGGCGCTCGACTTCGCGCGGGCCGGCGACTCGGAGTCGCTCGCGCCGATGCTCGAGGCGGGCCTGCCCGTCAACCTGGCCGATGCCAAGGGCCAGACCCTCCTGATGCTCGCGTCCTACCACGGTCACCTGGAGACCGTTCGGCTTCTGCTGGATCGCGGGGCCGAGGTGGACCGTCGGAACGACCGCGGTCAGACGCCGCTCGGGGGCGTCGCGTTCAAGGGATACGAGGAGGTCGCCGACCTGCTCGTCGCGGCGGGCGCAGATGTGGAGGCGGACCAGGGGGGCGGCATGACGCCCATCCTGTTCGCAGCGCTCTTCGGGCGCTTCGGCATGGTGGAGCGGCTCCGGAGCCACGGGGCGACGTTCGAGCGGGCCGGGGCCCTCGGACGCGTGGCCGGCTTCGTCGACCGGATCGTTCACCGGCGGCGTGACTAGGCTCCGGCTTTCCGCCCGCCCTCCCCTACCGACGCGTCGCGTGGCGCGTGCGAAGCGGTTCCGTTCAGCTCACGGGCACGTCGCCCAGATCCATCACTTCGACTGAATCGTCCTCGGCAAGATCCCCACTGAGCTCATCCCAGACTCCCGTCTTCGTCGTCTCGCCGGTTACGGGGTTCTTCACCTCGAGAAAGATGTCGGGCCGATCCTCGAATGGGCTGTCCTTGAAGTCGGACCACCGGAACTCGACCTCGAACTTTCCGCTGGAATCAGTGACCGCCGTGCCGAGGTGATCGCTTGCCAGCAAATCCTTGTCATACACGCTCACCTGCGCGCCACTCAGAGGTCGCGATCCATCTTTGGAAACGATGCGGCCCTTCACTACTTCCCGGTAATCCGGCATGAGCATCCCTCCTTGGGTAGCGGCGTGTCGCGACAACCTAGCCACGGTTGCCGCATGAATCAAGTACGGCTCTTCCGGGTTCAGCGCGGGTACAGATCGTCTCAGTAGGCCGTCCCCTGCAGAGGGTGCCTCGATCAGGCCGCGAACGGCTCAATCGGCGGACGAGAGGATGGATTCGGCCGGTTGCGTGCGGAGCTCACGACGCGGTGTCGATGTCGGGCAGCGAGAA
>JALGZO010000533.1 GCA_025774865.1 bacterium
GCCACCGGTGGGAGGTACACGATTGGTCTCGGCTCGGCGAAGAGTGGACCGACGGGGCGCGCATCCGGAAAGGGCTCGATCCGCAGGAGTGGAAGAACACGCTCGTGGAGAGGATGCTCCTCAAGTACATTCCGGAGGGCGCCACGGTACTCGAGGTCGGTCCGGGCGGCGGCCGGTGGACGGAGTACCTTCAGCCTCGGGCGAGCCGGCTCTTCCTCGCCGACATCTCCGAGAAGTGTCTCTCCCTCTGCCGGGAGCGGTTCCACGACCGCGACAACATCGAATACCGTTTCATCGCGGACGACGGGCTCGCGTTTCTCGACGAGGCGAGCATCGATCGCATCTGGTCGTACGATGTGTTCGTGCACATCAACCCGACCGACATCGACGCGTATCTTGGTGACTTCCGGCGCATTCTGAAGCCGGGGGGCGTCGGCGTCGTTCACCACGCGGGCGGATCGTACGGATCGCACGCCAGCCGCACCGAATTCTTCCGCTCCTACATGGATCGGGACTTCTTCGCGCACCTCGTGCGCAAGCACGGACTCGTGCTCGTCGAGCAGAACGAGGAGTTGGCGCACATGCCGGGTGACGTGATCTCGGTACTGCGCAAGCCGGAGGGCTAGGGCGACGGTTCTCGAGACGTCGGACCACGGCGGGTCCTGCCGTCCAGCGCCTCCCGCACGCGCTGCACGACCTCGCGGCTCACGAGGGGCTTCTCGAGGAAGTCGACCGCCCCGGCTCGAAGCGCGCGAACCGCGAGCGCGACGTCCGGCGTGCGGGCCGCCATGATCACCGACAGCCGTGGTGCAACACTCTCGAGGGCTTCCCGGAGGTCGAACCCGCACATGTCCGGAAGCTCGACCTCCGTCAGCACACAGCCGCGTGACACCTCGTCGCAATCCGCGAGGAGCTCTTCGCCCGTCGCGTACACCTCGACCGGAACCCCGAGCGTCTCGAGCATCGTCCGCACCGAAGAGCGGGCGCACGCATCGGGTTCCACCACCCGGACCGTGACACGGGCTCCGGCCATCTTGGACCTCCGCGGGAGCGGGTCAGGACACCCACCCGGTGGCCGGGAAGATCGGCCCGGATGAGCTCCTTGGAAGATGGAGGAATCCGGAAGGGCGGGAAAGTGAGGGATTCTACGTACAGACGCCGGAGTCACCTGCGGACGCGCATCACCATCTGCACGAGCTCGGCGAGCGACTCGGCCCGCATCTTCTTCATCGCGCGCGACCGATGAATCTCCACGGTCCTCTCACTGACCGAGAGGTCGTACGCGACGGCTTTGTTCGGAGCACCGTCGACGATCTTCTCCATGACCTCGCGCTCACGCGGAGTGAGACTCTCGACGGCGTCCAGGATCGCCTTCCGGTCGGCGAGCCGCCGCCGAATCGTCGCGTCCTGGTCGATTGAGTGGTGGACGCTGTCGAGGAGTTCCTGTTCGTCGAACGGCTTCTGCAAGAAGTTGACGGCGCCACTACGCATCGCGTTCACCGCGATCGGCACATCACCGTGACCCGTGACGAAGACGATCGGGAGGGTACTCCCCATCCGGGTCAGGCTTTCTTGAAGTTCCAGGCCCGACATGCCCGGCATCCGCACGTCGAGAACGAGACACCCCGGCCGCGCGGGCTTGTAGGCGTTCAGAAAGGCACGGGCGTCCACGAACGTCTCGACGGCGAGCCCGACCGACCGAATCAGCATGCTCAGCGCGTCACGGACTGCGTCGTCGTCCTCGACGACGAATACGGTGGGCTCGGAACCACTCACGTCGACTCCCCCGGCGCGACTCGCGGAGGGGGGAATCCCGCTCACGCCGCCGTCCATGGTAGCCTCGCCCGGAACGCCTTGTCCAACCTCCCCGTTCCGGAGCGAGCCTGCGAATGGTCCGGCGTCTGAGCGCGACGTGGCGCCTGTACCTGGCCCTGGCCGGGTCCGGGGCGGCAATGGTCGGTGCAATGCTCTACGGGTGGCACACCGGTGAGCGCATGAGTCTCCGGCACTTACCGTTGATCGACGCCGCGGTCCAGATCCAGCTCGAGGCCACGACCGCCCATCTGTGGTTCGAGGAGATCCTCAGCGGCGATCGGCACGAGAGTATGCAGGATGTCTGGCGCCACCTCGACTCGGCCGACGGCTACGCCCGGGCCATGCTGGACGGCCGACGAAGCGCCGAGGGTACCATCGTTCCGCTGGAAGACCCGCGCCTCCGGCAGGAGATCGAGGAGGTCCGCCGCAAGCTCGCGCAGTTCAACGGGATCACGCGGGAGAGGTGGGACGCGAGAAGGACGTCGGCGGCCGGCACGGGGATCGACCAGCGCTACGACGGCGTCTTCGGGGAGTTCATCTCTCTGGCCCATGACGTCGAGACGAGGGTCCAGCGTGAGATCGAGGACGACATCGCGCTCTTCCGGCGCATCCAGTTCTCTCTCATCGTCGGTGCCGCACTGCTGGCGGTGCTGGCCGGTCTCGTCATCGCTCGATACGTCGAGCAGCGGCGGCGGACGGAGCGACGCCTGCAGCGGAGCGAGGAAGAGCTCCGACTCACGTTCGAGAGTACGCCGATCGCGATGGCGGTTCTGGACGGCAGCGGGCGGTTCGTCCGCGTGAATCCCGCGTGCTGCGAGATGCTCGGATACGATCGAGACGAGTTGTGCCGCCTCCGTCTCGAGGACATCACGCACCCCGACGACGCGAGTCGGAGCACGCACCTCGTCGAGGAGCTGATCGGCGGCGGCGCCCACGCCCGGAGGACGACCAGTCGCTATCTCCGCAGGGACGGAGCGATCCTCCACGGATTGATCCACGCGCGGCGGATGATCGGCGTGGGGAGCGCCCCGATCGTCGTCGGTCAGATTCTCGATCGAACCAAGGAAGTTCACGCCGAGGAGGAAGCGCGTCAGCAGCGGGAGCGGCTCGCCCACGTCGCCCGCGTCACCACGATGGGCGAGATGGCGACCGGAATCGCACACGAGATCAACCAGCCGCTGGCCGCCATCTCCACCTTCGCACAGGCTTGCCAGCGCCTGATCGGCGCGGAGAAGATCGATTCTGGCGAGCTCACCGACACCCTCGGCCAGGTCAGCGCACAGGCCCGCCGGGCCGGCGAGGTCATTCGCCGCTTGCGGACGTTCGTCAGCAAGCGAGAGTCGGAGCGAGAGCGGGTGGTCGTCAACGATCTCATCGAGGAGGCGGTCGAGCTCGTCAGAACCGACGTGGGACTCCACGATCTCCAGATCGACCTGCAGCTCGCGGACGACCTGCCCGAGGCCATCGTCGACTCCGTACAAATCCAGCAGGTGATCTTGAATCTCGTCCGCAACGGGCTCGAAGCCATGCAGGAGACGGGCGCGAAGAAGGGCATCCTGACCTTGCAGACGACGCCCGCCGAAGGCGAGATCGAGATCCGGGTCGCGGACCAGGGTCCCGGACTGGCCCCCCAGGTGGTCGAGCGGCTCTTCGATCCGTTCTTGACCACGAAGGCGTCCGGCATGGGAATGGGGCTCTCGATCAGCCACTCGATCGTCACGGCGCACGGCGGACGCATCTGGCACACGTCGAACGAAGGTGGAGGGACCACGTTTCACGTCGCGCTTCCGGCGGACATCGGCTCCGACGCCGCGCGGCCCTAGCGCGCGTCGTTCTATCTCGACCGAATTGCCCGCTTCGTGATGCTCCTTCCCGCGATGTCGATCCGGTAGAAGTATCCGCCGGAGCTACCGCACCAGGACCATCCGGCCCGTGCGGCTCCCGCCGTCCGAACGGAGACGGTAGAAGTACACTCCGCCCGCCGCGGCGACACCCGCGTCGTCTCGCCCGTCCCACGTCGCCGCGTGAACGCCGGCTGGCTGCACTGCATCCACGAGGGTCCGGATCCGCCGACCCGTCACGTCGTGCACGGTCAGCGTGACCCTGACCACGTGGTCTCCGGCGAGCGAGTAATGGATTCGTGTCGAGGGACCGAACGGGTTCGGTGCGTTCGCGAGGAGCTCGGACCGCGCCCTCCCTGACACGTCCGGGGCCCCGGTGACGGCATCGCGCACGATCAAGGCACCTGCATCGCCGGCCGCCCAGCCCCAGGACGCGTCGACGAAGAACACGTCGTTGAGACTCTGCATTGTCGCGCTCGCTTCTGGCACCCAGCTCAGCCCGCCGTTGACGGTCGCAAAGACGGCGCCCAGATCGCCGACCGCCCAGCCCTGTCCGGAATCGACGAAGAAGATGGCGTTGATGCCTACGTTGATCCCGGTGCTCCGCGGCGTCCAGGTGCCGCCGCCGTTGTTCGTGTAGAGCACCGTGCTGTTGGACCCGCCGATCCAGCCTTCCGCGGGCGAGACGAAGTGCACGCCTCTCAAATCGTTCGTCGTGCCGCTGGTCTGATCGAACCAGGTGAGACCTCCGTTCGTCGTCGCCCGGATCACTCCTTCGTCGCCCACGTGCCAGGAACTCGACCCGCTCGCCGACGCGCCGCGGTAGCGCGTCGTCCCCGTCTCGGCGACGCTCCAGCTCGCGCCGTCGTCACCCGAGCGCAGGATCGTCCCGTCACGCCCCGAGGCGTACGCGAGGCCCGGTCCACCGAAGGCGACGTTTAGCAGGTTCGCGGTCGTGCCGCTCGCGACCGGCCCGAACAGGCCTCCGTTGACCGAGCGAAACACCGTCCCGTTGTCGCCCACGATCAGGCCCACCGCGGGGGCGGCGCGGAACGCCACGTCACCCAGATCCCCCGCGGTGAGCACCGCCGCCGTCCAGGTGTCCCCGCCGTCGGTCGTGAACCGGGAGGTCCCGTTGTCGGCCACGATCCATCCATTCAAGACGTTCGTGAACCACACACCCTCCAGGATCTCGGACGTTCCGCTGCTCACGGGCGACCAGGCTTGCGCGGCGGCCGGCGCCACCGCGGCCAACGGCAGGCCCACCAGAACAGCCACCAAGGTCATCAAGCGCATGATGGATCTCCTCTTCTCGTCGCCTTCTTTCGCCCCGAGCGCTTGACCACGGTCCCGGCCACGATCGGGCGCCTTCACGCCGAATAAGCGGACTCGAGAGTCCACATCTCGCATGCACCGACGGTCGAAGCTCACCGCCAGATACATGGAGCGATCCGAAACGGTCTTGGGCTCCCCGACTCCCGGACCGGAGTCCCAGGTACGTAGAACCCGAAACGCGGCTACGCGAACGTCCGGATGGCAGGTGGCGTCCGATCGTCGCTTAATGAGGGCCGTCACGCGCTCCGGGAGCGCTTTGTTTCCTACCGCGAGGTGCCCTTGTCGACCTGCCTGCAAGTTCTCGATGTCGCCGGCGACCAGCGGCCGGTGGATCCCTCGGACGAGGAGCTCGTCGGTCGTTGCACGAGTGGAGACGAGCAAGCCTGGAAGACTCTCGTCCAGCGCTACCGCCGTCTCGTTCACGCGATCTCGATGCGGGCCGGACTCCAACCCGATTCCGTGGACGAGATCTTCCAGGAGACGTTCGCTAGACTCGCGGAGCGCATCGGGGAGATCCAGCAGCGCGAGCGCGTGCGGGCCTGGATCGTCACGACGGCGCGTCACCTCACGATCGACACCATCCGCGCCCAGGCGACCGCGCGCCGGTTCCAAGAGTCCGTGATTTCGTTCGAGGAACTCAAGCCCCGCGAGGCGGAGCTCCCGCTGGAAGAGATCTTCCAGCTCGAGCAGCAGCACCTCGTCCGACGCGCGCTGGCCCGGCTGGACTCGCGGTCACGCCGGCTTCTGCACCTCTTCTTCTACGACTCCGACGACAAGCCCTGCTACGCCGCGATCGCGAAGGAGATCGGGATGGCGGTGGGATCGCTGGGCCCCACTCGCGCCCGCTGCCTGCAAAAGCTCCGGACCGAGTACGAGAAGCTCGTGGGCGAGGAGCCGACCTCGGAGCTCCCGATCTCCCGCTGCGCCTGATTCAACTCGATCCCCCCCCATACCGACGATCCGAGCCGGCCGAAGGCGACTCTCGCACCGCCGTCGTTCGAGTCCGTGAGTCGAGAACTCGGGTTCCGAGAGCTCGAATGTCGCGCGACGTATCAGACGGACCCGGACGCCCGTCTGTCGGCCAGTATCCGGTCTGAGGAGGGAAGTCATGCACCCGACGGACCCGCGACTGATCCGGTACGTGCTCGAAGGAGAGTCGAGCCGCGGCGCCGGCCGCGTCGCGGCTCACCTGCAACAGCGGTGCCCCGAGTGCTTGAATCGCCTCCACGAGTACGAGACGCTCGTGCACACGATGCGGGCCGATCGAACCCCCGAACCCCCCGCCGAGTGGGTCGAACGCGCCGTCCGCCTGTACTCCCTGGGCGGCTTGATGAAA
>JALGZO010000534.1 GCA_025774865.1 bacterium
CTTGATGGACATTCACATCGAGGTCGAGGGAGAAATGTCAGTCTGGCAGGGTCATGAGATCGCCCACCGCGTCAAGGACGGGATCATCGAAGCCCGGCTCGGCGTCGTCGACGTGGTGGTCCATGTCGAGCCGAGTCCTCGTCAGGGAGCCGCGCGGCAGACCGCGCCGCCGGACTCTCCGGCTTGACTACGGGCGCATCCACCTCAGCTCCAGGTCAGGATCAGGGCGCGCTCACCCTCACGCTCCGCTCGCGTGCCGAGACGACGCCCCTCGCGGGTGAAGAGATCACGCAGCCAGCCGACGTCCTCCTCCGATGGCCGCTTGAGGCGGAAGTTTCGGATCTGCATCGGGATCATCTCGAGGCGAAGCAGCCGGCCACTCGATCGATCGATCGTAGGGAAGTACATCAAGGTCAGGTCGTCCCGGTACTGCTCGTACCCTCCGATACCCTCGTAGTCGTTGAGGAAATCCCCGCAGCCGTACAGGACCGCCTTGCCGTGATGGACCTCGATCCCTTGGGGGTGGTGCGACGAGTGACCGTGGACGACGTCGACGGCAGCCCGATCGACGAGTCCGCGCGCGAAGTTCCGGTGTTCGCGCGGAATGCGATAGCCCCAGTTTCCACCCCAATGGATGGAGGCGACGACGACGTCGCCCGGGCGCCTCCACGTTCGTACTCGTTCCGCGATGTGATCGACCGTCCGGTTCGACAGATCCTCCAGCCGGTCAATGCCGGGCTCGTCGGCCGCCGCCGCCCACGACCGTGGGATCCCGCTCGTTTTCCACCCGAGACCGAAGACGAGCGCCCGCCCGCTGCCGTCGATCTCGAGGATGGCCGGGGCTTGCGCCTCCTCCAGGTCTCGACCGGCGCCCGCGGTCCTCAGGCCGGCCGCTCGGAGCGTCTCCAGGGTCTCCACGAGCCCGGCCCTTCCCCAGTCCAGAACGTGGTTGTTGGCCAGGACGCAGCAGTCGATCCCGGCCGTGGTGAGGCATTCCACGTTCTCAGGATGCATGCGGTAGTTGATGCCCTTGGGCTCGGGGTCCGGGCTCTCGGTGACGCTCGTCTCCAGATTGATGATTCGCACCGCAGGCCGCACCCGGGTGAGCTCGGTCAGGGCGTCACCCCAGAGGTATGGGAACGACACGGGCTTCGCAATCGGGCCGTTCTTTCGTTCGGCGAGTTTGACGTAGTCGAGCGCCGAACGCACGTGACGCTCGTAGAGGCGCGGGGCACTGGGGTAGGGGAGAACCTGATCGATGCCGCGGCCGGTCATCACGTCGCCGCACATGAACAACGTGATCTGATCCGAGTTGCCGCTCGTATCGGGGTCGGCCTCCGGAGCGGTGTCCGAGATCGCGCGCGTCGGGGTCGTCACCAAGCCGATGGCACCGAGGGCCGAGAGCCGGAGGAAGTCCCTGCGACCGACGGAGTGAACACACTCACGGCCCATGCGAGTCGTCACCTCGGCGATCAGCCGACGGGCGCCGGATCCCGAGGCACGGGGATCGCCGGCGCCGAGTCGGCGCTTTCCACGAGTGATCCCACGAAGAGACTCGAGTTCTTCACGTAGAAGACCGTGCGAAACGAACCGCCGAGGTCGGCGAGCCGGTCGGCGTATTCGGAGAGCGCACCGGGGTCCGGCACGTCGAGGCCCAGGAAGACCACGTCCGCGTCGGAGCTGACGTCGCGGATGATGTCGCTCACCCTGCGGTCGCTCGGGCGCAGCATGACCTTCGGCTCCGCCGTGATCCGAATCTCCGTGAGAAGCTCACGCAAGTGGCGCTCTGTCTCCGCCTTCATCAGCTCGTTCGACGCGAGGCTCATGATCTGGACGCGGGCGTCGCTCCAATCCCGATTGCGCGTCAGCAGATGCGCGAGCAACAGCATGAGATCCCCGTTCCGCTGGAGCCCTCCCCACCAGACGTGAATCTCGCGCTTCTCTCCCGCGCGCGGGACGAGTCCGGGCTGGACGCGCCCGATCACGACCGATTTCTTGAGGTGCTCCAACCGTCGTACGACGTGCAGAAACTCGACGAGCCGGTTCTTGTCTCCGGGCCACCCCAGGAGGACCGTGTTGCTGTCGAGGCCCGCGAGGCCGTTCGCCTGCGAGACGTCGGTGATTCCCGCGACGACGTCGCGCACCACGTCCGCCTCGCCAAATGCGACGAGCCGCTCCCGAGCGAGGCATCGACGAATGCGCTGCTCGCGTTCGGTCCGCCGGAAGGACTCCGTCAGGAGGTCTCCCACCACGAGCTCGCAGATCGTCACGATGCCCCGCCCCTGGCTGAGCCACGTCCCGAATCGAATCAGGTCGAGCCGTCTCTCCACATCGTCCACGAAGACGAGGACGTGCGGGCGCCAGTTCCGCGCGCTCACCGGGCGAGCGGCGAGGCGCTCGAGGCACCATCGGATCAGGGACTCGTAGACGCCGCGACGCACGTCGCCCCAGTTTGTTCGTTGTTCGCGCCGAGTCAAGAGGACGAACAGGCCCATCTCCACGGCGGCGGCCAGGATGGCGACGAGGGGGTTGATCAAGAGCATGACGGCGAGACAGCCGAGGGCGCCCATGAGACTGACGGGCCAGGGCATCCGGAGCCGGGGGCGCCAGGAGGCGTCGCCGGAGAGACCCTCGAGGGCCGCGACGAGATTCACCATGCCGTACACGGTGAGAAAGACCATCGCGACGACGGGGGCCACGGCGTTCAGATCGCCGAGAGCCACGGCGGCGAGCGCGATGCCGATCGTGAGCGCGTGCGCGAAGAGTGGCTCCCCGGCAGGGCCGATCGGGCGCGCGAGAACCGCCGGCGCGAGCCGGTCGCCCGCGAGCGCCTGGATCGTCCGCGGAGCGCCGAGGGCGGAGCCGATCGCAGAGGAGAAGATCGCCCCCCAGAGCCCCGGTAGCACGAGCAATGCTCCGAGAGGGGCGATTCTCGTCCAGATCAGCGGGTCGGCGGCGAGCGCCTCGGGGCTCGCGCTTCCGGCGAGTAAGAAGGGCACCGAGACGTAGACGACGAAGCCGGCGGCGACGGCGGCCAGCGAGCCGCGCGGGATCGCGCGGACGGGATCGCGAAGGTCGCCGGAGAGGCCGAGACCCGCCATGATGCCGGTGACGGCCGGGAAGAACACGGCGAAGACGAGCCAGAACGAGGGAGCCTCGGCGCCGCCGACGGCGACGTCGCCCGCCACCCCGCCTCGCGAGGCGCCCCCGGCGAGGGCCGCGAGGGAAACCGCGATCAACAGCATCACGGGAACCTGGGCGCGAAGAGCGACCTTGGCTCCTCGGAACGCGAGAGCGCCGACCGCCCCGACGATCAGGAACGCGAATAGCTGCACCGGGGCGCCCCGCCAGACGAAGCGCAACGACTCCGCGAGTCCGAAGGCGTAGAGCGTCACCGCGAGCGCCTGGGAGAGGAAGAGCGGAAGCCCGATCGCGCCTCCGAGCTCCAGACCCAGGCCCCGGGAGATGATGTAGTAGGCGCCGCCGGCCCGCACGCGGACGTTCGTCGCGATGGCGGAAAACGACAGGGTCGTGATCAGTGTGATCGCGTGGGCCAGAACGACGATCAAGAGGGTCCGCGCGAGCCCCACCTGCCCGACGACCCAGCCCACCCGAAGGTAGAGAATCACGCCGAGGATCGTCAGGATCGTGGGCGTGAACACCCCCAGGAAGGTCCCGAGCCTTCCGTCGTCCGGCCTTCGCTTTCGCCATGGGATCCGCATGACATCCTCGGCGGTTGAGGCGGCGCAGCCCCGGGATACCCCGGCCCCCGGGGCGCCGTCCACCCCTCGTGAGGGAGGCGCCGCTCGAATTCACCTGAAACGGAAACGGCAACTCGGCCTGAGACCTTTAGTTGGGAGGATCTGGAAGCGAGGGGCCGGAAGAGCCCGGCTGCGGGATCCACCACCGGCGGCCGCTGGATCGGGTACCATCGGGCCCACCCTTTCTGGGGAGGGTCCCATGAACAGCTTCGCTCCGAGGACGGCCGTCGTCGCCCCGCTGCTCGGGATGCTCATCCTGGCTCCCGCTCCCGCGTCGGGCGTGCCGGTCAGCCGAGACGACGCGATCGCCACCGTCACGACCACGATCATCGATCCGCACCCGCTCAAGGACATTCTCTACGGCTACGCGTTCCAGGATCCCGTGCCGCCCGGCACGGGGATCGGACAGCTCTCGTTCGACTCCTTCGATTCGCTGGGGACGGCGGCGGATTCGTCGTGGTTCTTCTGGCTGGACTTCGCTCCGCTGGCGAGCTACGCGCACCCGACGAGGATGGTGCTGGTGAACGCCGAGACCGGCGCGATCGACCTGGACGTCGACACGATGTGGTGGCCGCTCATCGACGGGACCACGCAGTACTACCACACCCCGGATCGCTTCCTGAGCCCCGACATCTTCGTGAGCTCGGGGATCGCGGACACGAGACGGATCCGTCAGGAGGCGGTCGCGCCGGGAGAGCCGGTCCCGACGCCCGAGCGCACCGACGGAGTGTGGGGAGTGATCGTGTCGCCCTTTGCGGCGACCGAGCCGGCTCGTGCTTTCGACGTAAACCGGATGAAGACCGCGTTCATGAGTATGGGCGTCGACAACCCCGTCGTGATCGCGGGCAAGACCCGCGCGGAGACCGAGGCGGCGCTCCAGGCCCTGCCGGACGACTGCTCGAAGCTCTACGTGTACTGGACCGGTCACGGCTGGCACGACCAGCTGTGGTTCCCCACGCCGCAGGGCGGCAGTTCAGGCAATCTGGGCGCGACGAAGTTCGCGTGCGACCTCGCGGCGAACAAGGCCGACGAATACTGCGTGATCCTCGACACGTGCGGGAGCGGCACCTTTCTCGACGATTTCGCCGACAAGGGTCTCACCGGCTTCCACGTGACCGCGGCCGAAAGCGGCTTTGCCTGGGCGACCTCGACCGGCCAGCTGTTCACGTTCTTCCTGGATCAGTGCTGGACCCAGGGCTTCACCGGGATCGAGGCCCTGATCTGGGCCGAGGACGGTCTCGACGCCTGGTGGGACTCGGTCGCCACGGCTGACCCCACGAAGTGGGGTCCGACGAACGCGGACTCCACGAACCACGACCCGACCGGCGGCTACGTCGGAAAGCTCTCGGGCCCGGGAGGAACCGGCTCCAACGGAACGACGTTCACGATGGCCCCGGGGTGCTCCACCGTCTGCATCGACATCCGTCCCACCCCGCCCGTGCCGCCCAACCCCTGCGGCAACTTCACCCTCTTCTGCGATGCGGGCGGCGGCTGGCAGAAGGTCGCCACGTACAACTGGACGGTGAACCAGAACGTCTACTTCCGTAACACGGGGGTGCTCCCCGTCCGGTACAACATCTCCATGCACGCGAACCATCTGGGGGCCAACGCACTCATCACGTGGGAGGCGGGGACGCAAACGCCCGAGACGCCGGTGGTCGTGAACAACTTCAACGCCTTCACGCTCGGCTGGGTGGACGGGTCGAGCGGCGAGTTCAATCCGGTTCTGGGGCAGGGAACGAACGGATCGCACTTCGTGCCGTGGTTCGACGGCATCTTCCTCGACAACCTACCGGCTACGACCGGGCCGCAGTGGTTCAACGACGTGACGTACGACGTGCCGATCGAGATCGATTTCTCGCGACCCGAGCTCTACGTGTTCGGAGATCCGAACCAGGGATTCGAAGTGGATACGTCGCTTCTTTTCTTTTTCGAACACGTGGTCGACCCCTTCACCGGGGTACCCGGCGGCAGTGCGTTCTTCGAGGCCACGGTGACGCAGCCCAGTCTCGGGACGATCGGCCCGTTCCTCGGCGAGTTCACGGATCCGGGGATGCGCAGTCACAACACGCCGAACCTGCCCGTGGTCTGGAACCTCGGGCGCATTTTCCCTCAGCTGGTGACCCTCACGGTCACGGTGATCGGGCCGATGGCGGTCCAGTGGGACGCGATCGTGATGTTGCCGGACGACGGGGTGGGAACGCCGGCGCCGCTGCCGTCCGGGCTCGCCCCGGCGACGCGGCTGTACGCCGCCGCGCCGAACCCGTTTCGCGGCCACACCCGCATCGACTTCGAAATCGACCGTCCGGCGCACGTGCGGCTGTCGGTCTTCGACGTGACCGGGCGGGCGGTGAGCGTGCTGCTGGACGGGGTCTCCCCGGCCGGGCGCCGCTCCATCCCCTGGGACGGGCGTGACGGGCGCGGGAAGCGCGTGGCGGCCGGTGTCTACTACTACCGGCTGGAGGCCCCGGGGATCGGCGAGGCGAAGCAGGTGGTGCGGCTGCGGTAGGGCTGTACTAACATGGCCGCGGCGAGGCGAAGCAGGTGGTGCGGCTGCGGTAGGGCTGTACTAACATGCCCCGCCATGGAACCTGACGGCTGGATCGCGGTCGCGATTCTGGCGGTGGCGGGCGTCGTCTTCGTCCGCCGATGGGCGCCCCCCGAGGTCGTCGCTCTGGGGATTCCGGTTCTCCTCGCCGTGACCGGCGTCTTCGACGACCCGCTCGAGGCGCTCCGGGGATTCGGGAACCCGGCCGTGATCGCGCTGGGCGCGATCTTCGTCGTGGGAGCCGGACTGCAGGGGAGTGGTCTCGCCGCCTACGTCGCTCGCGGGATCCTGCGGGTGAGCGGTCAGAGCGAGAGCAAGATTCTCCTTCTGCTCATGTCCTCTACCGCAGCCGTCTCCGGGTTCATGAGCAACGCCGCTTCCACCGCGCTCTTCCTTCCGACCGCCGTCACGGTCTCACGACGCGCCCTGATTTCGCCGTCGCGCCTCTTGCTCCCCATGAGCTCGGCGGCCGTGCTCGGGGGGACGCTCACCGTGATCGGGACCCCCCCGAACCTGCTGATCTCCGGTTACCTCGACAGCCGCGTGGGAGAACCGTTCTCCATCTTCCGGTTCGCGCTCGTCGGCGTGCCGATCGTGCTGGCCGGCATCATCTACACCCTCACGATCGGGCGGAAGCTCTTGCCGGTGCGCACGAGCGAGGACCGCCTGCGGGAAGCAGAGCTTCCGGAAGAGCTCGCGCAGAGCTACGGCCTCGCCCGGAATCTCTGTCGAATGCGGGTTCTCCGGGAATCGGAGGTCGCGGGCCAGACGATCGCCCAGTCGACCATCCGCAAACGTCACGGTCTCTCGATCGTGTTGGTCCACCGGCGTCGGGGCCTCGTCTCGCGTTACCTCGATCCGAAGCCCGACCT
>JALGZO010000535.1 GCA_025774865.1 bacterium
TGCAGATCGCGAACTTTCCGCCGTTCGTCCCGGATGGAAGCGGCGGCGCGGTCTTCAGCTGGTACGACACGTCCGGGCAGCTGCAGTGTTCCGCGCAGCGCATCCTGACCGGCGGTACGGAGGCGTTTCCGCACAACGGAACCACGGTTTCGACGAACGCCACGCGCCTTCGGGTCTCCCCCGCCGCCTCCTTCGATCCGGCCGCCCAGGAAACCTACGTCTTCTGGGAAGAGCTGAACTCGACCCAATCCCAGTCCGGTCTGTACGGCCAGAAGCTCGATGCGGGCGGCACGCGCCAATGGGGGAATGACGGGAAGGTGATCGTTTCCGTCGGCTCCGACGACATCACGATGGCGCGGACGTTCGTCGCGTCGACCGGGGTGTTCGCCTTCTGGTCCCAGGCGCCGAGCTTCGGCCAGGACGAGATCCGTGCCGCGAGATTGTCGCCGGCCGGCGTGATCGACCTCGCGCCTTATGACGTCGCTTCGACGCCGAGCGACAAGTCGCGACTCGCACTCGGCGAGAGCACGCTCGACTTCGCGATCCTCGCGTGGACCGACGACCGCGTGGATGCCGGCGACGTGCTCGCCCAGAACGTGAACGCCGACGGGACGCTGGGCGGCCCGACGACGGCCGCGCCCATCGCGGCGAGCCTTGCTCCCCTGGCTCTGGCGGCCCATCCGAACCCGAGCCGCGGCGCGGTCCGAATCGAGTTCTCGAAGGTGCCTCCGACCGCGGCCCATCTGGACGTCTACGATCTTGGCGGCCGCCGGGTGCGGGCCCTGGGTCGGGCGACCGGACCCACCTCGACCTGGAATGGACTCGACGAATTCGGACGGACCGTGCCGCCTGGCGTCTACTTCATCCGCCTGGAAGTCGGCGAAGAACGCGCCGCCACGAAAGTCGTGCGAATCGCGAGATGATGCCGAGCGCGGGCAGCAGTGCCTGCATGGCGGCCGCCACGTCTGCCTATGCCTCTGCCAGCAGCGCCTCCAGCTCCCTCACGAGCTCGGCCAGAAGATCGCAGGTGGCCTGAATCGGCTCGGGCTTCGAGAGATCCACGCCCGCTTGCTTCAGCAGATCGATCGGGTAGTCGCTCGATCCGTTCGAGAGGAACTCGATGTACGCGTCCAGGGCCCCCGGCTCGCCGTCCAGGATCTTGCGGGCGATGGCCGTGGCCGCCGCGTAGCTCGTGGCGTACTTGTAAACGTAGAAGTTCCGGTAGAAGTGCGGGATGCGGCACCAACCCGGAGTGGAGCGCTCCGTGTAGTGGACCACGCCGCCGGAGTACTTGTCGAGGAGACCCGAGTAGATCTCATTGAGGCTGTCCACGGTGAGGGCGTCGCCCCGCTCGGCCCGCTCGTGAGCTTCCTTCTCGAACTCCGAGAACATCACCTGCGTGTACACCGTGCCCTGGATCTTGCTGATGTAGTGGTTCAGGAGGAAGATCCGCTTCTCCCGATCCATCGGCTGCTTCAACAGATGGTCCATCAGGATGGCCTCGTTCGTGGTGGAGGCCACCTCGGCCACGAAGATGGAGTAATCCGCGTATGCCATGGGCTGATTGGCCACCGAGTAGTACGTGTGCATCGAGTGGCCCATCTCGTGCGCCAGTGTGAACATGCTGTTGATATTGTCCTCGTAGTTCATCAGCATGTACGGGTGCGAGACGGCGGCCGTCCCCCAGGAGTAAGCGCCATCGCGCTTGCCGGCGTTCTCGTACACGTCCACCCAGCGAGAGCGGAACCCCTCCGTCATGTCCTTCACGTACTCCGGACCGAGCGGCTCGAGACCGGCGGTGATCGTCTCCACGGCCTGCTCGTAGGGGATGTCCTCGTCGAGCTGCGGAACGAGGGAGACGTAGGAATCCCAGTGGCGGAGCGTGTCCACTTCCATGATCCGATGGCGGATCCCGTTGTAGCGGGCGATGGGCTCGAGGTTCTCGCTGATCGTGGCAATCAGGTTCTCGATGACTTCCACTTCCACGTTGTCGGCGTCCAGCGCGCGCTGAACACACGTCTCGTATCCTCGCGCGCGCGTGTAGAAGATGTCCCGCTTCACCGCGCCGGCGTAGGCTTCTGCGGCGGCGTGAACGTACCGGTCGTAACCGTCGTAGTAGACGTGCCACGCGTCTTTCCGAACGCGGCGGTCGGGATTCCGCATGTACGTGCCGTAGCGTGCCTGCGTCATCTCCACCTCTTCGCCGTTCTCGTTCTCGAACGTCCCGAAGGTGAGATCCGCGTTCATCATCTGGCTGTAGATGCTGCTCGGAGTGGAGGAAATATCCCCGGCGAGCGAGATGATGCGCTCCTCGCTCTCGGAGAGGACGTGCTCCTGCTGGCGCCAGAGATCGTCGAAGTGGTGCTGGTAGACCTTCAGTTCCTCGTTCGAATCCAAGTATCCCTGGAGTGTCTCCTGCGGAATCGCGAGGAGCGCGGGCTCCACCCACGCGAGCTCCGACGCGACCTTGACGCCCAGGCTCTGGAGCTGCTGCTTGTAGCCTTGGTACTTGGAGATGCGCGTGTCCTCGTCTCCCCTCAGGAACGCGTACGTGGCGAGCTTGTCGCCGAGGATCTCGGCCTCCTCCATCGTTTGTTGGAGCTTCAGGATCTTCTCGGCGGAGTCGAGATCTCCCAGCTCCTCCCGGAGCCCCGCGAGCTCCTCGGCCGTCTTCTGGGCGACCTCGAAGTCGGCTTCCCAGGCCTCGTCGCCCGCGTACACGTCGGACAGATCCCACTTGTACTGCTCGTCGATCTCGGAGCGCTCCCGCGCCGCCATCTGGGCGAGAAGGAGCGACGGGGTGAGGACGAGCAAGCAGATCGCCGCCATCCCGACCAGAAGTTTCCTGCGCATCACCATGACTCCCGGTTTGCTAGTGAATCCCCGAAGGGGAGGATCCCGGCCGGCGACCCGTCCCGAGGACTTGGCGGTCACACTCCGACCGTGATTTCCTGACTCGTTGGTCAATAATAGGGGAAGTCGCCGCTCCGCCCAGGGTGCGGGGGTCGGGCAAGGGCCGAGCGGCGCCGCGGAGGGGCGAACGCGCCCGTCGGGCCGGCCTCAGCGGGTCCCACACCTGGAGCCCGCTGCCCCGGGCCGCCACGTAGGCGTAGTTTCCCGACACCCGCGCTGCGGACCGTTCCCGAACTGACGAATATCAGCTTTCCCCATGACGCAGATCATTGTGCCACCGCGCAGCAGCAGGGCCAGATGATTGCAGGTCGATCTCGGTTCCCCACGCCGCGGCGCCCACGATGAGCCGCCAGCCGCAACAAGAGTGACGGCCCTCCCCGGGTGCTTCACTTCCGCTCGGCGCACTGCCCCGCGCCAGGAGGTCCGTCATGAAAGCCACCACACGGACGTTCACTTGCATGGTCGCCGCACTCGGCATGGGCTCGCTCGTCTGCCCCCGAGCCGCATTTGGGCAATGCATCGACTATGGAGAGTACTTGCACTGGGTTGGAGGCCTCGAAACGCCAGGATGGGCCCAGGGCGTCGCGCTGTCGGACGGATACGCATACGTGCCAGACGGAGCGTCGGGGCTTCATGTCGTGGACGTCTCGGAACCGGACTCTCCCCGGATCGTGGGCAGTGTCGACACTCCGGGAGGGGCCCAGGGCGTGGCGTTGTTCGGGGGCCACGCGTACGTCGCGGATGGGCTCTCGGGGCTTCAAGTCGTGGACACTTCCCAACCGGATCTGCCCGTGATCGTGGGAAGCCTCGAGACGCCAGGCCGGGCCCGCGGAGTGGCAGTTTCGGAGAACCATGCCTACGTCGCCGCCAACCGATCGGGACTTCTGGTCGTGGACGTCTCGAATCCCGGCTCGCCGGCGATCGTGGGAGCTCTCGAGCTGGAGCTGGGGGCGGTCGACGTGACGGTGCGGGGAAGCCTCGCCTACGTCGTGACCGGTGAGGGGCTGTCGCTCGTGGATGTCTCCGCCCCGGCTAACCCGATGATCGTGGAAAGTGTCGAAACTCCCGGCGGGGCCGGCGGAGTGGCGATCTCCGACCGTTACGCCTATGTAGCCGACGGCGTCGGGCTTCAGATCGTCGACGTTCTCGTTCCCGGCTCCTCCTCCATCGTCGGGAGCATCGACACACCGGGCTCGGCCCTCGGTGTCAGTGTGTCGGAGAACCACGTGTTCATCGCCGACCACACGTGGGGACTCCAAGTGCTGGATGTCTCCGATCCCACTTCCCCCCGGATCCTGGCAGGCCTCGACACGCCGGGCGATGCCCAGGCGGTGGCAGTTTTCGGAAACTACGCCGGGGTCGCCGACCGGAAGGGGCTCCAGATTGTGGACATCTCGGTCGTGGAGGTTCCTTCGCCCGTCACGATCCTGGGCAGCGTCGACACGCCGGGTTCGGCGGAGGACGTGGCCGTGTCGAGAGGCCACGCCTACGTTGCCGACCGCGGCACGGGGATTGTCGTGGTCAACGTGGTCGATCCCGCACTCCCTGCCATCGTGGGGAACGTCGATACGCCGGGTGAGGCGCGCGGTGTGGCCGTTTCAGGAGACTATGCCTATGTCGCGGACAACCAATCGGGACTCCAGGTTCTCGACATCTCCTGTCCGGTCTTCCCCACGCTTCTGGGATCCGTCGACACGCCGGGGGTCGCCCGTGATGTAGCGGTAACCCGCAGCCACGCCTATGTCGCGGACGCGAGCTGGCTTCAGGTGGTGAACGTCTCCGACCCGGCCTACCCCTCCATCGAGGGAAGCGTGCGCACGCCTGGCATCGCCTGGCGTGTAGCGGCATCGGACGGCTACGCGTACGTGGCGGACTGGTCCTCGGGGGTCCAAGTGGTCGACGTCACCGATCCCGCATCTCCCAGGATCGCGGCCCACGTCGACACCCCTGGGCTGGCCTGGGGTGTGGCGGTCTCGGGGACCGTTCTCTACATCGCGGATGATCCCTCGGGACTCCACGTGGTGGACGTTTCCGACCGGACATCTCCCCGTGTCGTCGGACGCTTCGACACGGGCTCGGCCCAGAGCGTGACCGTACGTGGACGATTCGCCTACGTCGCTACACTGTCGGGGATTGACGTGATCGACGTCTCAAACCCGGCGTCGCCTGCGATCGCCGGAAGGATCCTCACCCCGGGCTCAGCCTGCGCTTCGGCCGTATTTGGCGAGTGCGCTTACGTCGCGGACGCCACCATGGGGTTGCAAGTGGCCCCCGTGCATTGTGGGGCTGTCACCGCTTCAGACCGGCTGTCCCAGTTGGCTTCGCTCGTCGGCTCTCTGTGTCTCAACCCGGGTCTCGAACAGGCTCTCGTCACCAAGCTCGATGCAGCCGCGTCCGCCCTGGCTGGAGAGAACCCATCGGCCGCGTGTCGGCACTTGCGCGCCTTCGCTCATCACGTCGAGGCACAGCGGGGTCACCACATCGATGACGAAGACGCCGACATCCTGGTCGCGTCCGCCGAGACCATCATTGCGATGCTCGACACCGGTGGCGGACCGTTCATCGTACAGAACAAGGTACCCAAGCGCCCGCTGATTCCCGACGGCACGCTCGGGAAGTCGCACCTGTCGGCCATCCGGCCCAATCCGTTTCGACGCTCGACCACTATCGCCTACCAGCTCACCAACGCATCCGCTGTCGAATTGAGCGTCTACGACGTGGCGGGACGGTTGATTCGCACCGTCCAGGCCACGACGCAACCGGCGGGCGCGTACGCCGTCGTTTGGGATGGTCGAGATGTTGCCGGGCGACACGTCGCTGCGGGGACGTACTTCGTCCGGCTGACCGCGGGAGACGTTACGCCGACGAGGAAGGTGGTGTTTCTGGGCGGGCAATAGCCTGCCCAGGCTCGCCGCCCGGCCGGTTCCAGGGGCACGAGCAGCGGGCAATTGTGAAGCGGGCTGGCGTCCCCAAGGGGATGCGTCGCCTATCCGGGTTGGTGCTGATCAGCCCCGTGGCCAGAGTAACCTCGGCTTCACGCAGCTTGGAGATGATCTGCTCCGGCGAGTAGCGCTTCCGCGCCATGTGGCTCCCCCTCCCAGATCCGAGAACGTCGGTCCTAGACCAACTCGGATCTCGGATCGTCTCCGGGGGTCCGGTCAGCGCGAACACGGGAAAGGGCCCGGCCGCGATGTTCGCCGGCCGAGCCCTTGTCGGTGGTGACGCGGTCTCGCACGATCGGCTACCTTGAGATCACTCCATCGAAGTCGTACTGACCCACCCCCGCGATGGTGTCGGCGGTTCCGGCATACGTCCCACTGCCCGAGGCGCCGTCGAACCGACCCGTCCCTCCGGTGATC
>JALGZO010000536.1 GCA_025774865.1 bacterium
GCCCGCGAGATCTCCTCTTCGTCCAGGGCGACCACGGCCGGGACCAACGCCCGCTCCGCGACGCAACGGGCCACGATGGTCAGGTGGGCCGCGTCTTGGACGGTCTGCGCGACGAGCACGAGCGCCCCGGCGTCGGCCAGCGTGTGCAGCGCTTCGTGGCCGGTGCTCCTGGCGATCGTGTGGGACGCGGCCGCGCGCGCGAGGAGGTGCGCGACGAAGGGAGCCTGACGACCGGCCGCCGACCGGATCGCGGCGACGCTCGTCTCGCCGTCGGCGCCCGAGATCAGGCAGGTCGCGCGGGCACCGGTGAGTGCAAGCCCCAAAGCCGCCGCGGGATCGTCGGCCGGAGCGGACCCGAGCATCGCCTCGCATCGGGCGACGACGGAGGCGCCGTCGAGCTCGACCTCCGCCCCCGGTTCGATCTCGGTCGGGGGTCGCGAACGGAACAAACGGTTCAGGGCGTCGGTGAGCTTCGTCATTGCCTTCTCTCCGAACTCGACTCGTCGAACTGATTACCTGGAACCCAGCGGATCGCCCGCGTCGGGCAGCGGTACGTAGCGTCTCGACCGGCAAGATCGTCCCGCGCGTAATCGACGATCGGGAGACTGCCGATCATCGTGACCATTCCGTCGGGTGCGTCCTGCGCGCACCGCTCGCAGCCGTCGCACGCCGCGCTACAGAGGGCCCGGGCGTCGTCTCCCGCGAGCGGGATGCGACACTGCACGAGCAGAGGACGGCTGAGCGGAAGCAGCTCGAACAGGTCGCGCGGGCATACCTCGACGCAATCGTTGCACGCCGTGCAGAGGTCGACGTCCACCACCGGCAGCCCGTTCGGGTTCATCTGGATGGCGTCGAAGGTGCAGGCGCGGTCGCAGTCCGCGAGGCCCAGACAGCCCCACGAGCAGCCCTTGCCGCCGCCCGCGAGGACGGCCGCCGCGGCGCAGCTCTCGAACCCTTCGTACTCCGCGATCTGGAGAGCTTGGGCGCGTCCGCCCGCGCAATGCAGGCGCGCCACGAGCTTGTCGCGCTGTCCAGCCTCGACGCCGAGGAACGCGGCGATCTCGGCGACGTCTTCGGCCCCGGATACGGTACAGGAGTTCGGAGAAGCCTCACCGGCCGTGAGCCGAAGCGCGAACGCGTGGCAACCCGGCTCGCCGCACGCGCCGCAGTTCGTACCCGGCAGCATTTCCTCCACTTCCTCCAGACGTGGGTCTTCCTCGACGCGAAGGAAGCGGTACGAAACCGCGAGGACACTTCCGAACAGGATGCCGAGTCCACCCATGATCCCGGCGGCGAGGGCGATTTCTCCCACCGGCTTCCCCCTTGGGTTTACTGAAACGGTTGGGCGCGCTGGAGCAGGCCGTCCAACCCGGGCTCGTCACCGTTCCACGGCGCGCCCGGATGGATACACTTGGCCGGACACTTCTCCGCGGCCTGTACGACCTGAGCGAACGTCCCGGATCGGAGGTCCCCCATGACCGCCTGCTTGTTCGCGTCGTATTTGAAAAGGTGCGGATTGATGTCCGTGCAGTCGTTGCAGCTCGTGCACAACGGAGTATCGATCCACGGTTCACCGACCTCTTCGTCCTCGTCGGTCTCCTCGGGCGCGGGCGGAGCCTCGGACTCCGCCGTGGCGGCCACCGATTCCGCGGCCGGGGCCGGGCCCTCCGCCGCCCGGGCCGTCACCGCGGCCGCCGGGATCGCACCGGGATCGAGGTCCAAGAGCCGTCGAGCGAGATGACTCATCGCCTCCTCGACGGCCTTGCGCTTGGCGCCAGCGAGCTGCTCCGCGTGCTCGGTGCGCATTCGGTCGCGCTCGGCCGCGGCCGCGAGCTCGCCTTCGGACCGCGCTCGATGCACTGCCTCGGTCACGTACTCGTTCCGCACCCCGGCTAGCTCCTGAAGCGTGTGCCAGAAATCGGCCCGCTCCCGACACACGAGAGCGAGACGCCGCGTGACGGCGACCCGGAGGAGGTCGCCCGCGGGATCGATCGCCCACAGCCACGGCACGTGCAGAAGCGCCTCATCCTCGTCGAGTTCGAGCCAGTTGCGGAGCGGACTCAGCGCGTCTTCGGGGCAGCCGGCCGGAATGGGCCGGAGGTGCGCTCGCGTGGCGGGATCCTCCAGCAGGTAGTCCGCGAAGGTCACCGGCAGCTCCAGCGCTTCGACCGTTCCGTCTTCGGTCTCGTAGTCGAGATTCGCGACCGGCCACGGCGAGTCGGGCGCCGGGTTTCCGGAAAAGTCGAGACGCCCGGCCCACGAAGAACCGGCCGCAGGGTCGTAGCGGAAGTAGGGATGGGCCCGGCTGGCGAGCGCCGCCTCCGCGGCGAGCGCGTCATCGGGGCCGCTGGCGTCATCGAGCATGTGGAGCGCCGGGCGCGCATGGTCCAGGCTCGCCAGGAGCCCGGTCAAGAAGTGCGATGCGTTCCCCACCGACGATTGCTGTGTGAACGCCTTTCGGTGTCCCATGGCGAGGTAGGCGGGCTCGAGTCTCTCGCGGACGTCGCTGCTCTGCGAGAGCCGCGGGGACCGCCGTGGCGAGCCGGTCATCATCAAGTGCACGGGGCGTCCGGAGAGGAGCAGCCGCGAGAAGGAGCGGAGCCCTTTTCCTTCGAGCGCATCGATGTTCTCGATCGCGGCGACGACCGGTACCAAGAGGAGCTCTTCGCTCCGGAACGAACTCGGCCCGAAGCGATCGAGCCAGGGGCCGTGCCGCGCCTCGTCGAACGCGTTGTCGAGCACGAGGCGGGCGATGCGCGTTGCTCGTAGAACGTCGGTGAGTCGGATCAAGTCCCGATCGAAGATCTCCAGCGCCGCCTGAGCCGGATCTTCGGCGGTCTCGATTTCCACGCCGGGCACGACATCCAGATCGAACGAGCCGTCGTGGACGATGCGTGCGAGCGGATCCCCCGGTGCGAAGTCGAAGGACTCCAGCGCGTCGAGCGCCGCGCGAACCCGCTTTCTCTCTTCGGGCCGCAATCGGACCGTCCCGCGGGGTGTTCCGATGACGTTGGAGAGCGTCCCGAAATCGAAGTGCTCGGCGCCGGCCGGGCTCACGGACTGTTCGAGGCGGTCGGGTTCGCGCGCTTCGTCCTTCGCCCGCTCCACGTCGAGCCTCTCCCGCACGCGACGAGCGAGGCCGCGCACCTCGACGAGGAAGCCGTCGCGGCGGGGCAGGAGCCGCTTCCGAGCGGCGACCCGCAGGAGATGGGTGGTCCTCGCCTCCGCGAGGTCCTGCCCGTCGTCCGCGCCGAGCTCCCCCTCGGCCTGCACGAGGGTCGCTTCGACCTCGGGCGGCGTTCGTGTCGCCTCGAGGGCCACGATTGCGGCCGAGCGGAGCCCCTTCGGGCTCTTCGTCTGGGTCGGTGACGCGGCGTGGAATCGTCGCAGCTCCAGGGCGATCTCCGACGGACGGGGCGAGCTGCCCGGCGTCTCGGGAAACGGAAGCCGCGGTCTCGGTTTCGAGACTCGTTCACTCTCGATCACGTTCAGCTCCATCGATCGCCTCACACGAGGAAGCGGTCCAGTTCCTGGTTCAACGCATCGTTTCTTTGTTCACGGGTCATGTCGAGCCCTTGATACGTCGTCTGCTCGTAGAGCGGCCGCGCAGGGTCGCGGAAGACGAGTCCGATGGGCAGCGGGTCGGTGTGCTCGGCGAGCCTTCTCGCCTCGCCCATGTCCGAAGGGTCGTGGACCAGGCGGTTCTTGAAGATACGATCCAGAGCCGGGTCGACCGGGATGCCGTCGTCGTGCTCCAGCACGACGAGGTGTGAGGGGTCCCTCTGGTACTCGTCGAACACCCCCGCGGTGTAGGTCGGGCAGCGCTGGAGGATCCGGACGAAGCTGAACCCGCGATGCTGGTAGGCGGCTTGCAACGTCGCGTAGAGATGGGCCGGGTTCCAATCGACGGTTTGCGCGACGAAGGAGACGTTCGTGAACCCGAGCGTGGAGCTCGTCGGGTTGAGCGGCGGCAGTAACGCACCGCCCGGATGGGTGTTCGTGGCCACGCCGATCGGTGTCGTCGGCGAGGTCTGGTTCTTGGTCAACCCGTAGATGGCGTTGTCGAGAAGCAGCACCGTCATGTCCATGTTGTACCGAACCGCGTGCACCCAATGCCCCGCGCCGATAGAGCAGCAGTCGCCGTCGCCGGTGGCCACCCACACGGTGAGGTCGGGACGGCGCGCCTTGACGCCGCAGGCCACGGGCAAGGCCCGCCCGTGCAGACCATGGAATCCGTAGGTGTTCATGTAGTGCGGGAACCGGCTCGAGCACCCGATACCCGACACGGCCACGACCTTTTCCGGCGCGAGTTGCTCGTCGCGGCAGATTCGTTGCACGGCCGTGAGCACGGCCAGGTCACCGCACCCGGGACACCACCGCGCCACGCCTCCTTCGTAGTCCTCGAGCGTGAAGTAGCGCGGGCATTCTTCGTGCGCGAGATCCTCGTTTACTTCGAGCATGACGGATCAGTCTCCATGGCGTTCATGCGACGTCGAATCTCGTCGTAGATGAGACCGGGCCGCAGGGGTTGACCGTGCACGTTCGACCAGCAGTCGACGTCGACGAGCGTACGGATGCGAAGCAGCTTGGCGAGCTGGGCGAGCCGCCGAGTCTCGGGGTCCTTCAGATGCCCCACCGGAGGATCGCTGTAGTTGATCTCGACTGTGAAGACTTGCCGGAAGCGGCTGAAGATGTCGCGGAGTCCCGGCTCCACCGGCGACACGAACCGCAGGTGAATCGACGAGACGGCGAGCCCTTCGGTCCGGGCGCGGTCGACGGCTTCGTCGATCGCCCCGAGGGTCGAGCCCCAGCCGACGACGAGGAGATCCCCTTCCGGAGCGCCGTGGATCTTCGGCGGCTTGAGGCTGCGACGGAGCGCGGCCAGCTTGCGGCTGCGCATCTCGCACCCTTGCTGGTTGGATTCCGGGTCGTACGCGACCTTGCTCTGTTTCGTGTGGGCGAGACCGGTGAGCACGTACTCTCCGCCGGGCTGGCCCGGGATCGGACGGCGGGAGAGGCCCGTGTCCGGATCCCAGGCGTAGGGCGGGACTTCGGGGTCCCACGGCGACTGGTCGATCGGCGGCGCGAACCAATCGGCCCGCGGCTCGGGGCGCGGGAAGGGCGCCACTCCGGTCGCGAGGTTCGCGTCCGTGAGCAGGATGACGGGCCCGCGGAACTCCTCGGCGAGCTTCCGGGCGAGAATGACGAAGTGGAAGCACTCCTCGATCGTCGCGGCGGCGATGACGATCTTGGGGTCGTCCCCCGGGGAGCCGAAAATGCTCGGCAAGAGCTCGCCCTGTTCCACTTTCGTGGGGAGGCCGGTGCTCGGACCGCCGCGCTGCACGACGACGATGACGATCGGGATCTCGGCCATGACGGCCAAACCGATGAATTCGGTCTTCAGGGCCATGCCGGGACCGGATGTGATCGTGCAAGTGGTCTTGCCGGCGTAGGAGGCGCCGATCGCGAATCCGATCGCCGCGATCTCGTCCTCGGCCTGATGGAGAACCCCGCCCATCTTGGGAAGCGCTCCGGCGAGATAGTGGGAGGCGGACGTGGCCGGCGTGATCGGGTACATCGCCACGGTCTCGATCCCCGCCGCCATGACCCCCAGCCCGACGGCCTGGTTCCCATTCATCACGACCATCGGCTTCTTTTCTTCTTGCGAAGGGACCTCCCAGCAGTACCCGAGGTTCTTCTCCGCGAACTCCCAGCCCGCCCGTACGAGGCGCTGGTTCGTTTCGATCACCTCTTTGGACTTGCGCGCGAACACGATCGAGACCTCGTCGACGGCCTTGTCGATACCTCTCTGATACAGGCGACAGAGCATCCCGAGCACGAACATGTTCTTCCCGAGGCGCGGATTCTCGACGACTTCCCGGCAGGCCTCTTCGATCGGTAGTTCGTGAACTACGAGGCCGAGTTCGCGGAACTCGGCCAGGGAAGCCGCGTACTGCTCGCGAATCTCGGGGATGGTGTCATCCGCCCACTTGCTCTCGAGGAGAACGATCGTTCCCGGCTTGTAGGCGTGCTGTTCGATCCGGCCGTACAGCACCTGCTCGTTGAACGCGACGACGAGATCCGCCTCGTCCCCCATATTCGTGACCTCTCGGGCGCCGAGCCTGATTCGGATCCCGCTGGCGCCGGCCCTCGACCGGGACGGCGGCTTGATCTCGGCGGGGATGATCTCGACGGTCCAGACGCCGTTACCCATCTTGGCGCTGACCGCGCCGAACGCCTGTCCCGCCTTCTGGGCGCCTTCTCCCGAGT
>JALGZO010000537.1 GCA_025774865.1 bacterium
GGTATGGCCGACGATCGAGCCTTCCAGCGACGATACCTCTTTCCGGTGGAGCTCACCCGCGGCAAGAAGGTGACGGGTACGGTGGAAGCCGACGAGGGAGTGTTTCCGACCACCGCCGACGGTCTGGCGAAGCTCCGCACCGTGTTGGAAGGGGGCACGGTCACGTTCGGCACCCAAACGTACCCGGCCGACGGCAATGCCGGGCTCGTGGTCTGCGGAGAGGAGCAGGCAGCGCGGCTCAGCGGCGACGGCAACCCGACCATTCGACTGTTGAGCTTCGGCGAGGCGCGCGTGGAGCCGGCCATGATGCCGAAGGCGGTGGTGCCGGCCGCCCGAGATGCCCTCAGGCGGGCCGAGATCGAGATCGGAGATTGCGCCGTCATCAAGACGCACAATCCCTTCGCCGTGAACGACGTGATCTTCTGCCGCGAATTCGGTCTCGAGCCGGAGCGCGTCAATCGGTTCGGCTCCCCGCTGATCTGGGGGCACCCTCAGGCCCCCACGGGACTGAGGGCCGTCATCGAGATGATCGAGGAACTCGCCCTCGCGGGCGGAGGCTACGGCCTCTTCTCGGGATGCGCCGCGGGTGACACTGCCATGGCCGTCGTCCTCAAGGTGGGTTGAGGCGACCGCTGGGTGGTGATCCGGCCGTAGTCAGCGGGCCTTCTTCAGGAAGGCCTCGGCCTTCCTCTTCGTGGCGCCACGCGGATCGTTCGCGTGCGCATCCGCGTACGAGATGATGCCGGCCCGTAGCGGTCCCGGCTTCAACCGATCGAAGTACTCCGAGAACGCCACGATCACCTTCCCCGCGAGGATGCTCCGGCAGTCGCGGCTCCGTTCGACGACGTCGGCTCGCAGGAGATTCTCCGTGATCGCCTTGCGGCAGCGTGGCTTGCACGCCGCGATCTTCCCGAGATTGTCGACGGCGTGCGCGGCGGTGACGAGCTCCTTTGCTTCGAGATGCGAGAAGAAGCGGCGGAGGATCCCCTGGTTCAGCCGGCTTCCCGAATCCACGGCGGCGAGATTCCCCAGGACGTCCATCGCGATCCACTTGAGAATGCTGTCCTCCACCTCGAGCTTCGATGCGAAGAAGTCGAACCGCGCATAGAGTGCCGAGGGATCCTGCTCACTCACGATCTTCAGCGTTTTGGCGGCGGCGTTCTTGACCCGCTTCGTCGACGACTCCGCCGCCTCCACGACCTCTCCCAGAAGGGACCGGTCCTTCAGGACGCGCTTCGCGATCTCCGGGGCCACGCCGTTGCCCTTCTCCTTCAAAACGTTCTCGATACTCGTGCGCGCGCCCATCGTCTCAGTCCTCGATCGGGACCTGGATCTCGGTGAGGTAGTTCTTCGGGTTGCCCTTGAAGATGAGGCCCGGTCCCTTGCGGTAGACCTCCCTCGTGGGGCGTCGGATGGTGTAGCCCTTCTCGTTCACGTAGGCGAAGACGCGCTTGTAGGATTCGCGAAGCGTCTCGTACGGACCCTGGTGAACGAGGGTGACGCACCGGCCGCCCTTCAGTTCGCGGACGGAGATCCCGTCCGTATCCTTACCCTTGCGCACCGGGACGCACGGTTCGAAGTCCGCGTCCTCGTCCTTGTACTCGCCGTCGTAGTAGAGCGTCATCGGCTTGCCGTTCACGTGCCGACCCATCTTCTTGCACACGAGTCCCAGGCCGCTGCCGACTTCCTCGTAACGGCCTCTCATCCGGTGTCCCGCGATGAGGATCGTGTCCAGCTCGGATTCCTCGATGTCGAAGCCGCGGTTCTTTTGCATGGTGGTGTCCCCCTCGAACTCGATGACGGAGCGGATGGAACGGGAGATCTCGGTGTAGCGGTCGATCTCGTCCTTGACCTGCCGCAGCTTCTGCTCGAGCTGAGGCAGCAGGTCGGAGTCGTCGGAGCACTGGTCGAGGAGACCCTTGATCTCGGCGAGCGAGAAGTCGAACCCCTTCAGCATCTTGATGCTCTTCGCTGTCTCGAAGTTCGAATCGTCGTAGTAGCGGTAGCCGGAGTCGGCGTCGACCTCGGCCGGGATCAGGAGGCCTTTCTCGTGATACAGCCGCAGTGACTTGATGGACAGCGAGGTGATCAGTGAGAACTCACCGATGCTGAACTTCATCGCTCCGCCTCCCGGGGCGCCTCGACCGGCTCCCCCGACGCCCCCAAGCATGGGGTCTGCCCTTGGGGGAGAGTCAACCCCTCGCGAAGTAGCCGAGGAGACCGTCGGCGAAGGAGTCGGCAGGGATCTCCTCGAAGGCTCCTCCTATCGTCCTACAGCCACCAGGAGGCACCCACCAGGATCTTCGCCGCGGTGCCCTTTTCCTCAATGGGGGTCTCCGCGGTGAAGTCGCCGGCCGGTGTGTGCAGCGTGGCGCGCGTCTTCTCCCAGTTCACGAACTCTCCGCGCACCGAGAAGTCGAGGGCGAACGTGTCCCCGAAGAAATAGAGTACCCCGCCGCCCCCGAGAATCCCCGGACCGGTGGTCTCCCAGTCGAGCGCGTCCTTGCGGGAACGAAGTGCGAACCCGCCCACGCCGCCGTAGAGGTAGGGGCGTAGCGGCTCCGGATTCCGAAACAGGTACATGCCGTCGATGGTCACGCCGGCGTAGGCCACCTCTATGTCCGGGTCCGAGGTGTCGTGCCCAGCGGCGCTGAGAGACAGCCGCACCGGGAACGACGGCGTAAAACCCCAGCCGAAGAACAGGTTCGCGCCGCCGCCGACCTCGTCGACGAAGACTGCGGCGGGATCCGGATCGTCGGGGCGATCCGCAGCTCCTACGCGGTTCGACTGCAGATCGATCCCGAAGAAGAAGCCGTCGGTGTCGGCGGCCGCGGGGAACGCCGTCGCGAACAGCGCGAGGGCGAAGGTACAGAGTCCGGCGAGGCGTGTGGTCTTCATGGCGTCCCTCCTGTGGTTTCGCCGATGGCATACACTTGGATCTTCTTGTGCAAGTTGGTTCGATCGATTCCCAGGAGCCGGGCCGCGCGGGACACGTTGCCGTCCGCCTCGCGGAGCGCACGCCGGATGGCCTCGGCCTCGAAGCGCCGCCTGGCTGCGACGAGTCCTCCCTCGGCTCGGATCCAGGCTGACGACGTGGCCGGCGGCCCGGCGTCCTCCGCCCCGCCGGCATGGCCCGGCGCCGACGGTATGGCGGCCAGCCCCACTCCGGCCCGGTCGAGGTCCGCTAGCGTGATCTCGCTCCCGCTCGTCATGATCGCGAGTCGCTCTACGGTGTTCTCCAGCTCACGCACGTTGCCCGGCCATGCGTGCGCCGACAGTGCCTCCAACGCGTCCGGCGCGAAACGCGTCGGTGGTCGGTTGTTCTCCAGGCGAAAGCCCTCCAGGAAGTGCCGGGCCAGCTTCGCAACGTCGCCCGGCCGCTCGCGCAGCGGCGCCGCGCGCAGCGGGACGACGTTCAACCGGAAGTAGAGGTCCTCACGGAATCGGCCGGCCGCCACCTCCGCAGTGAGGTCCTTGTTCGTGGCCGCGATCACGCGCACGTCCACCTTTACGGTTCCGCTGCCACCCACGCGCTCGATCTCGCCTTCCTGCAATGCGCGCAGCACCTTCGCCTGCGCCTTCTGGCTCATGTCCCCGATCTCGTCGAGGAACAACGTGCCGCCATCCGCCTGCAGGAACTTGCCGTCCCGAGACGAGTCCGCCCCCGTGTAGGCCCCCTTCACCGCGCCGAACAGTTCGCTCTCGATGAGCTCCTCGGGGATCGCGGCGCAGTTCACCTTCACGAACGGGCCGGCGCTCCGCTCACTGGACTCGTGCACGGATCGCGCGACGAGTTCCTTGCCGGTCCCGCTCTCGCCGAGAATGAGGATGCGTGCGCTCGTGGGCGCCGCCCGGTCGATCTCCTCGCGAAGAACCTTCATCACCGGCGAGTCGCCGATCATCACGTGCCGGCGATCCTCGCGCTCCTTGAGCTCCCGCCACTCTCGCCCCACCGTCCGCAGCTGCAGCGCGTTTCGCACCGCCACGAGCACGCGCTCCCGACTGAGCGGCTTTTCCAGAAAGTCGAAGGCCCCCTCGCGCGTGGCTTCCACGGCGGTCGCCACGCTCGCGGCCCCGGAAATCATCACGACCATTCGGTCGGGATCCGATCGCTTCAGTGCGCGCAGCATCTCGAGCCCGTCGATGCCGGGGAGATTCACGTCGAGGAGGACCACGTCAGCCGCCTCCCGCTCGAGCCGCGCCAGCCCTTCTTCCGCACTGGCCGCCACCATCACGTCGAACCCCTCGGACGACAGGACCATGCGCAGTGTGCGGCGGATGTTCTTCTCGTCGTCCACGACGAGAATGCGGTCGCTCACGACGTCGCCTCCTCCGCCGGCGCGGGAGCTGTCGGCAGATGAACGGTGAATGTGGTTCCGCTACCGACTTCGCTTTCCACCTCGATACGGCCCCCGTGACCGCGGACGATTTCCGCCACGATCGCGAGTCCCAACCCCATGCCCTCCGATTTCGTGGAGAAGTTCGGCTCGAAGATCCGCTCTCGGTTCTCGGGCGCGATGCCGCAGCCTTCGTCGGCGGCCCGGATCGCGACGTCAGCATTCGTCGTGGCCGAAAGCGTGACGCGCTCCGGTCGCCCAGCTTCGCGGCACGCAGCCAGGCCATTGTCGATCAGGTTGATCAGGGCTCGCCGGAGCTCCGCTTCGTCGAATCGGGCGTGCAGTGGGCTCGATCTCACGTGGTACGTCACGCGCTCCCCGTAGAGCCGCGACAGATCTCCCAGCAGCGTGGATAGATCGCCGGGAGTGGGCCGAGGGGCGGGAAGACGCGCGAACTCCGAGAACTCCCGAACGAGGCGGCGCAGGGAGTCGGTCTCTTCGTTCACGATCTCCGCGCACTCTGTGAGGAGCGCGACGAATTCTGGATCAGCGCGGCCGGGCGCCTGGTCACCCAGCTGCTGTACGGCCAACTGGATCGGTGTGAGCGGGTTCTTGATCTCGTGGGCGAGGCTGCGGGCGATGTCGCGCCAGGCGGCCATCCGTTCCAGGCGCGAGAGTTCGCGCCGCTGAGTCTCGAGCTCGTCGACCATCTGATTGAACGCGTCTACGAGCTGCCCGACCTCGCCGGGCGCACGGATGCTCACGCGGGTCCCCAGATCTCCGCCGCCGACGCGGAGCGCCGCGTCGGCCAGCGCCTCCACGGGGCGCGCGAGCCGTCGGGCCATCACGCCCCCGATGGCCGCGGCCACGGCGAGCAGCAACACGTACGTGAGCACGAACGGGAGAACGTATCCGCGGAGCACGGCGCTACGCTCCAGCTGCCAAGCGCGGAGCATCGCCAGCGTGCCGGTGATCTTGTCCGCGGTCTCGGTCATCCGGGCGTCGAGCGGCCACGCGAGAACGCGCGCGCCGTCGTCGCCAGACACGAGAACGACCAGGTGATCGCCGACCCGCTCAGGACCGATCCTCGCCGCGCTATCGTCGCGGCGCGCCGCGGCCCGCGCCCAGTCGGCTACGGCGCTCGGGAGCTCGCCTCGAAGGGACCCGTCCGGCCGGAGCTCGGCTTCCCGCACATCCGGCGTCCGCACCGCGTCCGCCGGGAGCTCCTCTCCGGACGCGAATCGCGCGAGTGCTTTCTTGTCCCGTCGAAGCTGCTCGCGCGACGCGTCGAGCGCGGCCTCCAGTGCCTCGTCCACCTCCGCGGACAGCGGCGACCGGAAACTCCTCTCCAGGAGGCTGCTCACGAGCACGGACAACGGCGCCGCGGGGAGCAGCGCCACCACGAGCGCCGCGAGCACGGTGCGAGTTCGCAGGCGGTTCATCGATCCTCCGCGGATTCCGGAAGCTCGTCCGGCACGAACCAGGGCGAAAACCGCTCCGACGCCTCGTCCGCGTCGCGCTTCGCCCCCTTATAGAAGAAGCGGATCACGTCGCTCAACCCGACCGAGATCTCACGGCCATCGGCGCTCTCGCGCCGGTCCGTTCCGCCGGTCACCCACCGCTCGAGGCGCTCCGTCTCCCGAGGCGCGATCATGTGGAGCCGGCACTGCGCGCGGATCCGGTGGCGCTGCGCCCCAGCCACGCTTGCGAACGACGCCACGGGCAATCGCGGCAACACCTCCAGGAAGTGCTGGAGCGAGGCGAGATCCGCGAACCGCTCGTCCGCGCCTCCGCCCTCGACGCGAAACACCTCGTCCCACAGGTCGTACGCCACGCGGAAGAGCACGCGTTCCTCGGCAACGGTCCGGTCCCGCTCGTCGTGCAGATCCAGCTGCATCTCGATCGCGGATGGAAGCCCGCTGTCCA
>JALGZO010000538.1 GCA_025774865.1 bacterium
ACGCTGCGCGTCGAAAAGCGGGCGATCCGGGATGCTCGATGCTCGGTATTCGTCTCGTGCCGCGATCGTGACACGGTGATCGGGAACTCCGGTGCGCGGTCGACGATCGTACCGAACGGCGTCGACGTCGATTTCTGGAAGCGATCGTCCCCGGAGCGGGGGCACAATACGATCGTCTTCACGGGCGCCATGGACTACCGTCCGAACGTCGACGCGGCCCTCCACCTCTGTGAGGAGATCCTCCCAGCCGTCCGACGGTCCGTTCCGGACGCGCGAGTTCTCATCGTGGGACGTGACCCGACGCCCCGACTCCGGGCGGCCGGACGAAAGCCGGGCGTGGAGGTGACGGGCTTCGTCGAGGATGTGAGGACCTACCTCGAGCCGGCCAGCGTCTTCGCGGCGCCGCTGCGCTTCGGCGCCGGCATCCAGAACAAGCTGCTGGAGGCGATGGCGATGGAAGTTCCCGTCGTCGCCTCCCCGCTTGCCGCCGACGGCCTCCGGACGGAGGACGGGCAGCGCCCGCCGCTGGACGTCGCCGAGGACCAGGACCGGTTCGTCGCGGTCCTCGTGAAGAGGCTGCGCGATCCGGACACCGCGCCGGACGCGGCTGCGCGCAGTTTCGTGCGAGACAACTTCGTGTGGAGCCGGAGCGGCGCTCGGCTCTCCCGGGTGCTGCAGGAGGCGGCCGGGAACGCGGAGACTCGAGAGGTCCTTTGTTCACCGTCGCTCTGATCGGGCCGGACGGCTCCGGCAAGTCGACCATCGGCCGGCGCCTCGAGAACGCGCTGGCGCTCCCCGTCAAGTACATGTACATGGGCGTCAACCTCGAGGCGAGCAATCGGATGCTGCCCACCACGCGTCTGATCCTCGCGATCAATCGAGCGCGCGGCAAACACGACGCCGGTCCCCCCGATCCGTCGCGACAAGAACCACGGCCTCGGAGCGCTTGGAAGCGAATGGCCCGGGACGCCAAGTCCCTCCTGCGCATCTCGAATCTCATCGCCGAGGAGTGGTACCGGCAGCTCTTCGTCTGGATTCATCAGCGGCGCGGCAACGTCGTCCTTTGCGACCGGCACTTCTATCCCGAGTACTACGCGACAGACATCGCGGACCGCGGGGCCGATCGCCCGATTGCGCGCCGGCTCCACGGCTTCATGCTCGATCGCTTCTTCCCTCGACCAGATCTCGTCATCTGTTTCGACGCCCCGGCCGACGTCCTGTTCGCACGCAAGCGCGAGGGGACTCCGGAGCTCCTCGAGGATCGCAGGCGGCAGTATTTGGCGATCGAGGACGTCGTGGAGAATTTCGCTCGCGTAGACGTGACGCAGACCGTCGACGAGGTCACGAGCGAAGTGGCCGGCGTGATTCGCGACTTTCACGAGAGGTGGAAGGCCCAGAGCGGATCGCCCGATCGGGCGGCCGCGACGTGAGGTCAGGTGGCGCTGTGACTCGCTTCCACGGGCTCGGAGCCTGATTCGGGGCCGCGCGCTCGACCGAGAATTCCCGCGCACCTCGCGAGGTCCGCCCAGAACGGCAGGGGATCTCTCCACGAGAACAACGCGTACGCCTTCCGCCCCCGGATGGATCTCCACCACTCCCGCGCCGTGAGCTCGCCGCGTCGCCAGTACCAGAACGACGACTGCAAATCCCGTCGCACCGCGATCCACTTCACGCCGCGGTAGGTCTGCTCACGATTCGTCGGCAGGGGAAGGCCGACCGCGTCGCAGTACATCGTGTAGAGGAGCTCAACCCCTCCCGCCTCCGAGATGGCGGACCGGCCGGTCGGGCGACCGATGTTCGGCTCGATGATGTAGTGCTTGCCGGTGCGCGAATCCTGTTTCATCTCCAGGTATCCGAGCCCGCGGTAGCCGACACTACGGAACAATCGCATCGACTCCTCGAGAACCTCGTCGTTGCGACATTCGACGCTGATGCACGCGGTTCCGGTCGCCGGCGGCCACTGCCGGATCTTGCGCGCGATGAAACTCACCAGGGGTTCGGAATCCCGGTCGAAATAGCAGTTACATGAATAGAGGGTCTCGTCCGACCCCTCCACCCAGTCCTGCACCATGAGCATTTCCACCCATCCCGACACCTGGTCGTAGACGCGGAGGAGATCGTCGGCGCTCGTGATCTTGTACACCTTCTCCTTCGAGTTCGCCGCCCACGTCGGCGTTCGAATCGGAGGCTTCAGCATACACGGGTATTCGAGTCTCTCCGTGGCCCGCTCGGCGTCCCTCCGGGATTTCAGAAAGAACGTGCGTGGAATCGGCAGTGACTGCTCCGCCGCCCAGGTGTAGAAGCGGACCTTGTCCACCAACATCTCGACGACGTCCGGATCCGACAGCATGACGTGGTAGTGCGGGGCCAGGCGTTGCCGATTCCGGGAGACGACGAGGACGCTGAGATCCGTGCACGGAACGAGCACTGCCTTCTGTCCGAGTGACGGCCCGAGCGCCTGCAGGGTATGGACGAGCTCGTCGCTCGACGTGTCCGTCACCAGGATTCGTTCGCACGCTCGGGTTCGACAGCAGTAGTGGTCCGGGTCCTTCGTGATTCCGATGACCGGCACCCCCCTCGCCGAGAGGATCCGCGCCGACTGCAGACCGGTCGCGTTGTCCATCCCGATGACGACGGCGACGGGTGGGCGCTCGGAGCTCATCGGACCCCCACCGCCTCGGCCTCGAACTCCGTTTCCTCCGCCAGCCACGCCGACGCCCCGCGCTCCTCGCGCGCTGTCGGCTGCGTCTCGGCCCCCGCGAGCAGACGCGCACACACCCCGGCGATGGCCAAGGCGATCCAGTAGAAGCGCTGGTACGAGAAGTGGAGGAACATCGCGGCGCCGAAGTACATCAGGAGTCCGAGGAAGAACCCCATGGCCAGGTGGGCGAGATCGGGTCGAGTGTTCTTCAATCTCTGACGGCTTCGCCAGAGGTTACGCAGGACGACCATGGCGATGGCCATGAAGAGTCCCAATCCCACGATTCCCGTCTCGGCCGCGAGCTCAAAGTAAAGAATGTGCGCCCGCCGGCTCTTGTCGATGTCGCGGAAGGCGATGTCCGGATTCGCCATGTACTGGATCGAATAGTAAGGACTGTACTGCGACGGGCCGACGCCGAGTAACGGATAGTCCAGGAAGACGTGGAGCGAGGCGAGCATCTCCGTGAGACGGCCGCGAATGGTGGCGTCACCCTGCTTCTTCTCCGTGACCGCTTCCGTCGTGAATCGCTCGAGGCCGACGACCGACTCGATTCGGCCAACATACCCGGGAGCGATTGCGATCAGAAGGAGTCCTGTCACGACGGTGGCCACGATGAGTTGTCGGAAACGCAGGTATCCGAGGATGGTCAATAACAGAACGAGCGCGATGAGATTGAGGAACCCGCCGCGAGAATAAGTGAGCAGGATCCCGCTCAGAATCAGCACCGACGCCCCGGCCGCGATCAACCTCCCCTTCCCGGTCCGCTCGCCCCCAAGGCGGAAGAGCGCCACCGGAAGGATCGTCAGCAAGATCTGCGCGCACCGATTCGGGCCACCCGTCGGCCCGCCGGCTCGGTGCGCTACTCGGACCTTCTCGCGGTCGCGAACGAATCCGTCATCCAGACCCTCGTCCTCGTACCCGTAGGTCGTGTTTCGCTGCATCAGACCGCCGAATTGCTGGTCGTACTGGCCGGTCAACTCCTGGTAGATCGCGAAGGAACCCAGCGCCGCTCCGACGAGCACGAGGACCGAGGCCACCGCTCGCAGCGATCTCAGGCTTCGGATCGCGTTCATGAGCAGGAAGTAGAGCAGTAGCCCCTCCGTAACGAACGTCATGACCCAGGCCAGCGCGCGGTCGACGTCCTTCGCCATCATCGAGGAGAGAAGAGTCGCGCCGCCGAACAGGATCATGAGCAGGAAGGGATAGTCGATGATCCATGGTTCGCGTTTCACGAATACGTGAACGAAGATCGGGATGCAAAGGATGCCGCTGAACCCCGCCGCGATGATCGAGGCGTCGCCGATCTTGGCGCCGATGAGGGCGATGCCGTTCGAATAGGCGAGCGCCACGAACACCAGCGAGCCGACGTCGGGGCGCGCCAGAACGGCGGCGAGCAGCAGGAGGCCCGTGCCCACCGCCACGGGCAGGAGGGTCCCCAACTTGATGGTGAGGAAGGCCGAAGCGGCCGCCGCCCCCATGACGCCGAGCGTCGCCAGCACCTTCATTGCGAGGCTCATCGAACTCCCCCTAGTGCGCCGGCCGGCCCGCGGACGCGACAGGGTCCCGTTGCCGTTTCGGATTCCAGTGTTCGATGCGCCGACCGCTCAGGAACGTGATCAACGCCACGAGCGCAGCGGCGTTCGCCAGACAGAAGTAGAACGGTGTGCTCAGGAGCCTGTGCCTTCCGGCCGGCGACGCCTTCAGCAGGAAGCCTACACCGGCGAGCAGGTAGCAGGCGATCTGCCCGGCCGCGATCACGAAGTAGAGCGGCCCCGTCGACACGAGAGCGAGCGACGATACGAGAAGGCTCAGGAGAAGGATGGGAGCAAGACGTCGCAGCACCTTGTGCGAGAAGAGAATCACCGAGTAGAAGCCGAAGCGAAAAGGATTCAGGAGACCTCGCCGGAGCCATACGCCATTGAGACCGCGGTTCATGAGACGAACCCGGCGGCCGAACTCGTCCGGCGCCCTCCCGGTGGGGTACTCGTAGCCGATCGCCTCAGCCTCGAATACGAGCCGCTTGCCCGCGGCAATCACGCCGGTCGAGATCGCGAAATCGTCGGTCACGGCGGCGCTCGGCGGCTTCCGATACAGCGGCCGGCGGATCGCATACATCGCGCCGTCGGCGGAGACGATGCTCCCGGTCTCACTCTGTAGCGACTTGAGCCACTTGTCGTACTTCCAGTATGAGCTCTCCCCCTGTCCGCTGCTGTCGCCTCCTTCGGTCTTCCGATACTTCTGGTTGCCACACACACCACCGACTTCGGGATCGGCGAAGTTCCGGACGAGCATGCGGACCGCCTGAGGGTCGTAGAGGGTGTTCGCGTCCGAGAAGACGAGGACCTCGCCGCGCGCATCGCCGACCAGCTCGTCCAGGACGTGGATCTTCCCTCGACGGGGGAAGGCCCGCAGAACCACACCGCGCGACCCGTATTCGGCGACGATCGATTCAGTGGCGTCGTCGGAGCCGTCCGAGCCGACGATGATCTCGAGGGCGTCTGCCGGGTAGTCCAGCGCGAGCGAGTTCCGGATCTTGTCGCGGATCCCGAGTTCCTCGTTGTAAGCGGCGATGATCAGACTGACCGACGGGGTGCAGGGGGCCGCCGCGACCTTGCGGCGCCGGACGAGCCCCCACACCCCTGCGATCAGTCCGAATCCGGCGTAGATCCACGCGAGGAGCAGGACGGACACCCAGAAGACGATCTCCGCCATGACTCGCGCTACGTTTTCGCGTGGTAGTACTTGTTCGTCTTGTAAATGCCGATCGGCTCGACGTGGTTGAGCACCGCACCAATGACGTGAGCGCCCGACGACTCCAGCAGATCTCGGGAATTCAGGAGCATCTCCTTGTCCGCCCGATTCGAATTCACGACGAAGAGGACAGTGTCAGCGAGCCTCGCCAGGACGGCGGCATCGTGGACGAGCGAGATCGGCGGACAATCGATCACGATGAACCTGTATTCCTTCTTGAGATCGGCCATCAACGATCTCACCCGGTCGAAACACATCGAGATGATGTCGTTCTCGTTGCCGGTGTTCGAGCCCGCGGCCAGCACACTCAGTCCCTCGACGCGCGTTGGCTGAAATGCGCTTTCGAACATGGCGGCGTAGACACTCGCCGGCCCGTCCGGCTCTCCCACCGTCGAATGACCGTCGGCGGGTGCACCCGACGTGGCGGCCATCGCCTGCCCCGACATGACCGCCTCGCGGGACCAGCGGGCCGGCCCCGTTTCCCACGCTTCGATCTTCGTCGCCAAGAGATCTCGCAGGCCCGGCTTGTCCTCGACTCCGAAGACCGTGTGCATACCGGGGCGCCGCAGCTCGGCGTCGATGAGCAGCACCTTGTCTCCGACGCCGGCGAGGGAAGCCGCGAGATTCGTGACGATCGTCGACTTCCCTTCGTCGGGCGCCACGCTCGTGATCAGGAGGGTGCGGCGCTGATCGCCCAGACCTTGCAGTTGGAGATTCGTCCGGAGGATCCGGAACGCCTCGGCCGGGCCTCCGTGCGGTTCCAGCACCGAAATGAGGCTCCGCTTGATGTG
>JALGZO010000539.1 GCA_025774865.1 bacterium
CCTCGAAACAGATCGAGCAGGGCACCCGCGACGAGGAAGTCGAGGCCGCGGTGCGCAACACGATCGGTTCCACTTACGAGGCTCTCGGTCTTTACGACGCGGCCGAGACGCATTTGAGGAGGGCCCTCGACGCTCGCCGTCAGCTGCTGGATGGCGATCACCCTGAGGTCGCGGAGAGCTTGCACAGCCTCGGGCGACTCATGTGGGCGAAATCGGACTACCCGGCGGCGGAAACCCACCTCCGGGAAGCGCTGGCGATGAACCGACGCCGGCTCGGCGACAAGCACGAATCTGTCCTGGCTTGCCTGAACGACCTCGGCGTCGTTCTGCAAACCCGAGGCGACTACGAAGGGGCGGAGCTGATGTTCCGCGACGCGTTGGAACTGCGCCGCGAGCTTCACGGGAACGACGGCCCGGCCGTGGCCGACAACCTGAACAACCTCGCGTGGGTTCTCGTTTACAAAGGCGACGTCGGCGAAGCGGAGCTCCTCTTTCGGGAGTCTCTGGCCCTGAGCCGTGAGCAGCTGGGTGACGAGCACCCGAAAGTGACTTCGCTCATGACCAACCTGGCAAGCCGAGGCGATGTACCGCGAAGCACTCGGCACGATGAGGACGGTTCTCGGGCTCGAGCACCCTTCCACCCTGACGGGGCTCCGGGGCCTGGGCGAACTGTACCTCAGCCTCGGTCGGCCCGACGAAGCGGAGCCGCTTCTGAGCGAGGCGCTCGCAACTGCGGAGCGCACGTTGGGAACCGACCACTCGTTGACCATCACGCTCTTGGCCGACGTGGGGTGGGTCCATCGCGTTCGGGGAGATTTCGCGGCAGCGGAGCCGTACTACCGCGAGGTCCTGTCTCGGCGGCGGCGCGCCCTCGGGCCGGAACATCCGCACACGCTTCGTGTCATGTGGCAGGTCAGCCGTCTCCAGGTCGACCAGGGGAAGTACGCCGAGGCCGAAGAGATCGCGCGGGACGCACTGTCCGTGGGGCGCGACGTGTTTCCCTCCGGCAACGAGAATCTGTGCTCGACGCTCCTGTATCTCGGCCTGGCTCTCGTGGGACAGGGCAAGTCGATCGAAGCGGAGCCGCACCTGCGCGAATGCCTGGAGGCACGAGTTGGCACTCTGCCCGAAGGAAGCTGGGAGACCGCCCACGCCAGGAGCGCCCTGGGCGAGGCCCTCGGCGGACAGAGCCGTTTCTCGGAAGCCGAGGAACATCTGCTCGAGGGCCTCGACGAGTTGAGGGCCGGCGGGGCGCCCCCGATCCGAATCCGCCAGGCGCTCGACCGGGTGGTCGCGCTCTACGAGAGCTGGGATGCCTCCGACCCCGGCGCCGGCAAGGCGAGCACATTGGCGCACTGGCGCGCGGAAGCGGAGCGTCTTTAGCCGACTCCGTGGTTCTTTGGTCGAGTTTGGGTCGCGAGGGCTTCCCGAAATGGATAGCCACCGGCTAATCGGCTTGAGCTGCACGATTTGGTGTGTGTACACTCGATTGTAGGCTTCAGCACATTGATCTGCGGGTCCAGCAGCCCTGCTTTGACACCCTTTGACGTGAGGAGGACTCGTGTCGACCGCTATCAGGAATCTCATCCCCGCTTGGAGTCTCATCGCCGTGGGCCTGGCCTTTGCGCTCACGTCGAGCTCCGGCTCGCTCGGGGCGGCGGTGGACTCTGGCGAAGGAGCGTTCTCGGGCGACCTGCAGGTGTCGTTCGACATCAAGCCCACGTCCTGCCCGAACCCCGTCAATCCGCCGGGCGTCCTGTCCCCGGAATTCCCCACGGCCATCCTGGGCACCGACGAGGTGGATGCGATGGCGATCCAGCCCAGTTCGCTTCTTCTGGTCCTACCGGGGGGCGGCGGGCTGAGAGGCACGACCGAGATCCCACCGATCGCTACCAACATCGAAGACGTGGCCACTCCCTATCTCGGTGGCGAGGAGTGCGGGTGCACCGAGGAAGGCCCCGACGGGTTCGACGACTTGACCGTCCATTTCGACGCCGACCTGGTTCTCGCGGCTCTGGCCGGAATCCCGCCCGGAGTCGAAGTGCAGATCTGCATCATCGGGACTCTGATCGACGGGACCCCCTTCGAGGGATGCGACTGCGTGTTCGTCGTGGGACCCGTTTCCGTCGACGCGTCGTCCTGGGGGCAGATCAAGAGCTCCTACCGGTGAGCTGACTCCATCCGGTGACCCGGCCGCCGGGCCTCCCCCGGCGGCGGTCCGCCCGCGCGCCGTGGCTCCGAACCCCCCGCCGGACCGCCCCATTGTCGACCGCTCGACCCCGATATACTCTGCCTGGTGAGTCATGAATCCATCCGGGGGTAGACGATGTCAGCTACCGAGCTGAAAAAGAACCAAACGACGACCGCGAAGAAGAAGAAGGCCGACCTCGCCGGGCCGGGCATCGGCAATTACGACGAGCTCGAGAAGATCCTGCCACGCGACTATTCGTCGCCGCTCGATCGAAAGCAAACGCAGAGGGCCATCTTCCTGGCCAAGCAGAACATCGAAGCGGGTCTCTGCGAGGAGCTGAACCTCATGCCGGTCACGGTTCCGCTCATCGTCGATCGCGCGAGCGGCGTGAACGACTATCTGGATCGCGACGGCTCACGGACGCCGATCGAGTTTCCGTGTGGGCTGGGCCTCGACGAGCCGATCCAGGCGCAGGTCGTCCAGGCGGCCACGAAGTGGAAGAGAATGGCGCTCCGCGAGTTCGATTGCCAGGTCGGTGAAGGGATCCTCACCGACATGCGCGCCGTCCGGAAGGACTACTTCCTCGACCACGACCACAGCGCCTACGTCGATCAGTGGGACTGGGAGCGAGTCGTGACTCCGGAGGACAGGAACCTGGAGTTCCTCAGTGAGACGGTCAGGCGGATCTGGCACGTCCTCAAGGACACGGAGCAGCTTCTGTTCGACCGGTTCCCCGCGCTCCGAGCCGATGACACTCCCCCGCTACCGAACGAGCTGGAGTTCTTCCACGCGGAAGAGATCCTCGAGATGTACCCGGATCTGCCCCGCAAGGAGCGAGAGACCGCGATCCTCCAGGAGCACCCGGCCATCTTCATCGTCGGTATCGGCTGGCCCCTCGCGGACGGCTACCCGCACGAGATGCGGGCTGCCGACTACGATGACTGGGTCACCGAAACGACGACGCCGTCAGGCAAGAAGGCGCACGGACTGAACGGGGACATCCTCGTCTGGAACCCGGTGACCCGTCGCCGTCACGAACTGACCTCGATGGGGGTCCGCGTCGACAAGACCACGTTGAAAACGCAGCTCCAGATGTCGGAGCAGCTGGACTTCCTCGACCTGCCCTACCACCAGGCGATCCTCAACGACGAGATCCCGCTCTCGATCGGTGGCGGTATCGGCCAGGCGCGGACCTACATGTTGCTCCTCAAGAAGGCCCATCTCGGGGAAGTCAGCGTCACGGTGTGGCCGAAGGTTCTGAAGGACATGTGCAAGAAGAAGAACATCCACGTGCTCGACTAGCCAGACGGCAGTCGGCCTGGGAGTAGGAACTCCGCGTCGCGCTCGGAAGTGCGAGCGGATCACCAGGGAAGCGCAAGTCGTTCAACGGCTTGCGCTTCTCAATTGAGAAACGGGTGGAAGACCTCCAGGGCCGAGCCTTCCGGCTTGCTGAGGACGCTCGTCGAAGATCGGCTTTTCCCGACGGGGGATGCACCGATCGACGTCAGGTGGGATGGGCGTGATGACGCGGGTCGGGCGGTCGGATCGGGGGTCTTCTTCTACCAACTGCAGACGCCGACGAATGCGGCGAGCGGAAAGCTGGTGCTGCTCAAGTAGCGCACTCGCGCGGCCGCGCCCCACACCCGGCGACCGCCCGAGATTCAGCCGGTCCGAGCGACCGCGCTGCCTGGAGCCGCCGAGGGTGCGTCGCTCGTGGCCGACTTGGTGTCGTGCGTCCCCTGGATGATCGGGATCGCGATCTTGCACAGCATCGTGAAGACCATGAACCCGACCGCGAAGATTCCTGCGCCGACGCGGATCTCGCTCAGGGTGGGTACGTATTCGTAGAACTCGCCCAGCGTGTCGGGGGTCATGCCCGGGATGACCAGGGCCATCCCCTTCTCGATGTAGACCCCCGAGTAGATCAGCAGGCAGCCCAGATTGAGCGTGAAGAAGTTGCGCCGCGTGGCCGGCACGAGGAACAGCACGAACGCGACGACGCTGCAGCCGATCGAGGCCCAGGCGAAGGGAACCAGCGCGCGGTGTCCCTCGACCCCGTTGTACAGGTATTGCGTGTGAATCAGATGATGGGTGGAGGAGTAGTACTCCTTGAAGATCTCCGCGCCGAACAGGAACAGGTTGATGAACATGGCGTAGGCCATCAGCTCGGCGATCTTCCGAATCGCCTCGTTCTTGATGTCGATCGTCGTCGTGCGCCGCAGAACCTGGAACAGGATCAACATGATCGCCGGGCCCGAGCAAAAGGCCGATGCGAGAAACCTCGGCGCCAGGATCGAAGCGTTCCAGAACGGGCGTGCCGCCATCCCGTTGTACACGAACGCGGTGACGGTGTGGATGCTGACCGCCGCCGGAATCGAGAACAGCATCAAGGGGACGACGAAGTTCTTGCGATAGGGCTGCCGGTGGTAGCCGGCGTAGAGGAAGTGCGAGACGATCACGACATTCAGCACGAGGTAGCCGTTGAGCACCAGAACGTCCCACCCGAGCAGCGAGCTCGGAACGTTGAGGCTGCCGATGAACGGAAACAGCCTCCAGACTCGATCCGGCCGGCCGACGTCCACGGTGACGAACATCAGGCACATCACGATGGCGCTGATCGCCAGGAGCTCACCGAAGATCGCGATCTCGCGAATCGGCTTCCAGTCGTACACGTACGCCGGGATCACGAGCAGGATCGCCGCCGCGGCCACACCGACCAGGAACGTGAAGTTCCCGATGTAGAAGGCCCACGAGACCTGATCACGCATGTTGGTGACGATCAGACCGTCTTGGAGCTGCTCCGCGTAGGCGAAGGCCCCGGACAGAACGAGAACCGTGAGACCACCCATCCAGAGGTGGTAGCCCCGCCCCGCCCGAAACACCAGACGGACCGACCCCCCCAGGAAATCCAGAATCTTACGAACCATGATCACGTCGCGTAGAAGTAGTAGAACTTCGGTTGAGTATTCAGATCTTCCTTCAGAACGAAGACCCGCTTCTCACGCATCAGGTAACGAATCTCGCTGTTCTCATCGAGCAGATTTCCGAACTTGCGCGCCCCGACCGGGCAAATCTCGACGCACGCCGGGTAGCGCCCATTGCGCACCCGATGGATGCAGAACGTGCATTTCTCGACGACACCCTTCGGCCGGGGACGGTTGCCGAGCACGTGCATGTCCGGATTGACCTCGTCCGCGGCGATCTTCGGGCTGGTCCAGTTGAAGTGGCGGGCCCCGTACGGGCAAGCCGACATGCAGCAACGGCACCCGAGACAGGTGTCGTAGTCGATGACGACGATCCCGTCGGGCTCCTGCCAGGTCGCGCTGACCGGACATACGCGCGTGCACGGCGGATTGGCACACTGCTGGCAGGCCACCGGCATGTAGAAGTGGTCCTCGTCCGGGACCTTGTCGGGGTCGTAGTAGGGATCGGAATCCGTCAGCTCGATCCCCTTCTCCTTCTCCATCTGCAGCACCCGGATCCAGTGGATCTGCGGGTCGCGCGACTGGTTGTTCTCGTGGACACAAGCGTAGACGCAACGCCGGCACCCGATGCAGCGGGAGAGATCGAGCGCGTACCCGAAGAGCACCCCCGGCTCCGCCTGCGTGGCAGCCACGGTGACGCTCTTGCCGAACCGCTCGGAGTAGTCGCGTTCGAGCCTGATGAGGATCTCGTCGACCTCTTCCGGTGACAGCTCTCGGAAGCTCCGTTGCAGGAGGTCTTCGATGAAGCCCGACGAAGCTCCCGCCACGCCAATGGCGACGGCAGCCATGGCCGTCGTGCCGCCGACAAGCAGCTGGCGACGGCTGATCCCCGGGGCCTTCTCTTCTCCGGCCGATCCGTCGTGACGGTCGTCGGAATCGCCACTCATGGCGCATCCACCCCCTGGGATCGTAGAAACTGCGGGCGCACCGGCGGCGGGAGCGGCTCGATGGCTGCGAACTTCGGCGCGTGCGGATTGTGGCAATGGGCGCAAAGAAGATAACTCTTCGCGCCGTTCCAGAAGCCGCGGCGACGACCGTGGATTCCTTCCCGCCAGTCGCGGTAGATCGTCCCGTGGCACTGACCGCAAAGCCGGTAGGACTCGTCGAAGCCTACGAGCCGGCCGTTGGCCAATCGAAGGCGATCGCGATCGTCGGCATTGTGGCAGTCGAAGCACCACCGCTCATCCGGACCGTGATTCAGCTGGATCTCTTCGTGGTATTCCTCGAGCTCACGTCGCTCGTAGACGACCTCCATGTCGGAGTGGCAATCCGAGCACGGGAAGTTCTCCAGATCGCTGAAGGGAGCCGGCGGCACGTTGAACACGCCCGGCTGCGCGCTGGCCGCCGCCTGCACCACCGCCGGCAGCAGTGGCTCGTCGAAACCTATCTCGGGAAAGTCCGCCGGCCCCCACGCCTGCGTCCCCCCGGCCTCGGGAGTAACGTGCACATCGCCACCCCGGAGGATGCTGAAGAACGCCACC
>JALGZO010000540.1 GCA_025774865.1 bacterium
GCGTTCCCTCGCGCGGCCGCCGGAGCACTATGGCCTCTCCCTGGTACTCGGCGGCGGTGAGATCACCCTCCTGGAGTTGGCGGACCTCTACGCATCGCTGGCCCGGCACGGGCGGAAGATCGGGATCGCGATGCTCGCGGACTCGGCCCGCGGGGACGTCGAAACGCGTCTCTTCTCCGCGGAGGCTGCTGCGATGGTTCTCGACATCCTGACCGACGTCCCGCGACCCGAGCTGGGGGCGGTATGGCGTTCGGGAAGGCGCACGCTCCCGGTTCCGTGGAAGACCGGCACTTCGTTCGGGCGCCGGGATGCCTGGAGTGTGGGCGTTGCCGGGAAGTACGTCGTGGCCGTATGGCTCGGCAACTTCGACGGCGCGGGAGTTCCTTCGCTCGTAGGCGTCGAGGTAGCGGCTCCGCTCTTGTTCGAGGTCGTGGAGGTGCTTCCCCACGACGAAGCGGGCAGCTGGCATCGTGAGGCGCGAGACCTGGAGCCGCGCCTGATCTGTGCGACGAGCGGCCGGCCCCCGGGCCCGCACTGTTCACACACGCAGTGGGGATCCCACATCCCGGGCGTGTCCCCGGCGACACCTTGCGACGTGCACCGGGAGATTCTCGTCGACACGCGTAGTGGCTGCGCGGTGTGCTCCCGCTGCCAGGAAGAGGGGACGACGTCTCGGCGCATCGTCGAGTGGTGGCCGAGTCCGGTGGCACGGCATCTTCGGGTGGGGCGCCTCATGGGAAGCGAGATCCCACCCCACAATCCGCGCTGTCGTGCGCTCGAGCCCGGGAAGCCCCCGCAAATCACGAGCCCTCAAAAGGAGGCCGTCTACTACGTGCGCCCTCAGGTTCCGGTCGAAGATCAGCGGATCGCGCTCACCGCGGCGGTGTCGGCCGGAACGTACGAGGTTTTCTGGTTCGTCGACGGGAAGCTGGTTTGGAAAGGCCCACCCGATCGTCCCGTGTTCGTGGAGCCGGAGGAGGGTGTGCACGACCTCTGTCTCAAGGACGACCGAGGGCGCTCGGCCCGGCAAGTGCTTCGGGTGAAGAAGCTCTGAGGGCGCGCCCCCCGGGAATGCGTTTCACGAGCGGCCGCTTCGACGACTTCCAGGCGCGTCGCCCCTGTCGCGTCGTCCGCGCTCCTCGCGCACCGCCTTGCGCAGCACGTATTCGATGTGCCCGTTGACGCTCCGGAGCTCGTCCGCGGCCCAGCGGCTCAGCTCTTCCCAGAGCTCCGGTGACATGCGCAGCAGAAACGCCTTCTTCTTCGCCACGACCGCCCCTCGTGCGTCCTCGTCCGACGCCGATCAGTAGAGGGAGCCGGCGTTCACGACCGGCTGCGCATCCTGATTGCCGCAGAGCACGACGAGCAGATTCGATACCATGTTCGCTTGTCGCTCGGGATCGAGCTCGACCAGGTTGCGCTCCGCCAGGTGCGTCAACGCTCCCTCCACCATGCCCACCGCGCCCTCCACGATCTTGGCACGCGCGGCGATGATGGCGTCGGCCTGCTGGCGCTGGAGCATGGCGCCCGCGATCTCCGGCGAGTACGCGAGGTGCGAGAGGCGCGCCTCCGTCACCTTGACGCCGGCGCGCCCGAGACGATCCGCCAGCTCTCGCTCGAGCTGCTCGCTCACGGTGTCGATGTCGCCGCGGAGCGAGGGCTCGCTCCCATCGGAGTCGTACGGATAGGACGTCGCGAGATGGCGCACCGCGGACTCGCTCTGAGTCTCGACGTAGCCCTCGTAATCGTCGACGTCGAACAAAGCCTCCGCCGTGTTGTCCACTTCCCACACGACGACCGCCGCGATCTCGATCGGGTTGCCCGCCTTGTCGTTGACCTTGAGCTTCTCGCCGTTCAGGTTCCGGGCGCGGAGCGAGATCTTCTTCTTGATCGTGAACGGGTTGACCCACCAGAAGCCGTTGTCCTTCACGGACCCCGTGTACCGTCCGAAGAACGTCAGCACCGCCGCCTGGTTGGGTTGCACCACGAAGAACCCCACGCACAGCAGGCCGAACCCGAGAGCTCCGAGAATCCCGAGGATGATGATCCCGGCGTTGGAGCCCATCGCTCCCCCGATGACGAGGAACACGGACAGGATGAAGATGGCGATCGTGAGCATCAGCATGAGGCCGCCGGACGCGGGTCGGCGGCGCTTTTCGCGGGTCATGGCTCCCTCCTTGGTTGATACCGGTATGATATCACCATAGTATCAGCCTCGTCAAGGGTCGTGGTCCTCTCGAGCCCCTCCCGCGCTCCCCCGGGAATAAACCCCTCGCCACGCCGGTATGACTGATAAGGGCCCAGCGGCCCCCGCCGATCACGCGTCGACTCGATCCCGTCGATACGAGGCATGGAGGAGGCCGCCACCGGCAGAAGCTACTGGAGAGAGGGAATCGACGAATTGGCAACGAAGCTTCGGGTGAGCATTCGAACGGTAATCCTGCTTCTCGGTGCTGCGGCAGTGCTCACAGGCGTCCTGACCCTCCAGCCACCGGCGCCCGCCGTTCCGCCGACCTCCGGGCCGGCCACGTTCCACGACGGCGAATTCCTGGGAAAGGTCGTTGATCGCGAGGGCAACGCACAGGTGCGAGCTCGGAACCGGGAGCGCTGGGACGTCGCGGGTGAGGCGCGTTCCCTCTTGCCCGGGGACTGGGTGAAGACGGGCTCGCGCGGGGCCAACGCGATCGCGTTGCAGCTGTCCCGCGGCGCGCGGCTCATCCTCGGCCCGGCGGGTCTCCTGGAAATGGTGGATGCCGAGACCGTCAAGCTGTTGCGCGGGGAGCTCGAGGTCGTGGCGGCGGACGGCGGCGAGCTGCGGGTGGAGGCGCCCGCGGGCAAGCCTCTTTCGATTCGAGGTACCCGGGTCGTGCGCGTCCGCGAGTCGCACCTCCCCGCCGATCTCGAAGTGCTGAAGGAAGAGCCGGCGTGGCTGAAGGGATACAAGAACAATGCGTCCACCGAGGCGATGGGGTCGCTGCTCGCGAACGTCGACGGGCGCAACGTGCCGCTCACCATGGGATATCACAAGGTCACCGTGGACATCCGGGATCAGATCGCGCGAACGGTGGTGGAGGAGTCGTTCGTCAATCACACCCACCACGTGCTCGAGGGTGTGTTCTATTTCCCGCTTCCGGGCGACGCGTCGATTTCCGGATTCGCCATGTGGATCGGCGACGAGAAGGTCGAAGGGGAGATCGTCGAGAAGCAGCGCGCGAGAGAGATCTACGAGACGATCCTGGCGGAGAAGCGTGACCCCGGGCTCCTGGAATGGACCGGGGGGAATCTCTTCAAGGCGCGCGTCTACCCGATCGGATCCGAGAAACGAATCCAGATCACCTACACTCAGGTGCTGCCGAAGGTCGGGGACACCTATTCCTACCACTACGCGCTTCGCAGCGAGCTGACCCGGCTCACGCCGCTCGAGCGTCTCGAGATCTCCGTCGAGATTTCCTCGGCGCAGGCTCTTTCCTCGGTCACCTCACCCACGCACTCCTGCCGCATCAACACGACCGAGCACGCGGCGCGGATCGAGTTCTCGGCCGAAGACACGACTCCGCAGCGCGACTTCGAGGTGCGGATCCAGACTCCGTCGAACGGCAGCCCGGTGACGATGGTTCCGCACCGCCGCGGCGACGAGGGGTACTTCCTGCTGCTCGTGGACGCCCCGCCCGAGGGGGAGGCCGATCGCGATTCGGCGCCTCGCGACGCTTCGCCCTTCGACTGCGTTTTGATCGTCGACACCTCGGGGTCGATGGCGGGTCCGCAGCGGGAGACCCAGCTCGCGATCCTCGAGGCCTTCCTCGGCGGTCTCGGCTTTCGAGACCGTTTCCAGCTTCTGACGGTGGACACCGAAACGCGGGCGGCGTTCGACGCCCTCGTGGTGAACGACTCCGCCAGCCGAGAGAAAGCGCTTTCGTTCGTCCAAGCGCGCCGACCGCTCGGGTGGACGGACCTCGAGTCGGCGTTTCGGGCGGCGTTCGACGAAGCCGGGAAGGAGACCCACCTCATCTATATAGGGGATGGCGTGGTCACCCGCGGAGATACGGATCCCGCGGCGTTCCTGTCCCGCGTCGAACGCCTCGGGAAGAACCGGGGCACCGTTCATACGGTGGCGCTCGGGAGCTCTCACGAACCGCTCGTGATGGGGGGCCTGGCGCACATCGGCGGTGGCACTGCTCGCACGATCACGGAAGCGGGCGACCCGGCGCTCGTCGCGCATCGGCTGCTTCGCGACATCACGACTCCCCGGGTCCGGGATCTCGAAGCGTCGTTCTCCGGGATCGATGTCGCCGCGGTGTATCCGGATCGGATCTCGAACCTGGCCGCCGGCACTCAGGCCGTGATCGTCGGCCGCTTCGATCCCGCGTTCGGTGACGCGTCGGGTGAGGTGCACATTCGCGGACGTTTCGAAGGAAACGAGCTGAGCTACCGAGTCCCGGTGTCGCTCGAGGAAGCCGATCGGGGGAACTCCTTCATTCCGCGGCTTTGGGCGCGCCGGCGGCTCGATCATCTTCTCCGGCAGGGGAGAAGCCCCGGGATCCGGGAGGGGATCATCGCTCTGTCCGAGGACTATCAGATCATCACGCCCTATACGTCGTTCCTCGTGCTCGAGAGCGAAGAGGACCGGGAACGATTCCGGGTCAGGAAGCGCTTCCGGATGCGCGACGGCGAGGAGTTCTTCGCCGAAGGGCGCGATCGTGCGGAGTTCGAGCTGACTCGTGAGCAGATGCGACTGGCGCGGCTCTGGCGGTTGCACCTGCGCGAAGGAATCCTGCGAGAGCTCCAGGGAATGAGTCGCGATCTGACCGAACAGTTGCGCGGACCGGACGACGGCTCGCTGGCGTGGCACGGAGACGCCTTCGCACTCGGGGTCGCCGGCAGCATCCGCGATAGCAACGGTCGCTTCTACGACGGTCTGGCCCGGAGCCTGAGCAGTCTGAACGGCGAGGTGGAAGAGGGCTCCGAGGAGCTCGAGCTCGACGCCGACGAGGTTGCTCGCTTGCCGTCGAGGACGGAATCCGAGGACGAGCTGCTCCCCGGGACCCTCGAGGAGGCGCTGGACCTCCCTCTCGCCGAACCCGAAGCCCAAGTCCCCGCGTCTTCGCCGCTGGTGGAGTACCGGCTCGATTTCAAGAAACGCGCTTCCCCCGACGCGCGGGTTGTGGGAGGACGCGCGCGGGAGGCGGCGAAGCGCGCGAACCTCGGGAGCTTCGAGGCCTACGGACCGCCGTACTACTCCGCGGACCCTCTCGAGGCCCTGTTCCCGCACATCCCCCCGGTCCAGGCGCCGGGCGATTCGGATTGGCCCGAGGAGATCCGGAACCTCGTGCGCCCGTTGAACCGGCGCCCGTGGGTGGCGGCGCTCGAAGGCGGTGTCGCAATCGATTTGACGTTCCGGCCGCGCGACTCGCGGCGTCGCCCGATCGGCGACGCGAGCGCCGAGTACCTGCTCGGCCCGAGCGCCTGGTGGACGACCACGCAGCACCTGATCGGCGACGACGTTCGCTACGACTGGTTGCTGGATGATGAGCGGGGCGCCCTGACGGAGTCCTGGCTCCTCGGACGGGTGCAGCGGAGGCAGAACCCGGACGAAGAGGGCTGGAGCGCGCCTTTCTCTTACTATTTCCAGGATCTCGACCGCTCGTACTCGATCTACGAGCCTTCGGTGGAGGCGCTGGCCGATGGGCGGGTAATGCTGACCCTCGGCCACGAGCGCAACCCCGAGTACCGCCTGGAGCTCCTGATCGAGCCAGAGCGGGCGCTGCTGCTCGAGGCCCGCAGCTACCAAGGAGAGAGGCTCACCTCGGTCACGTCTTACGACGGATTCGTCCGCGTATCCGGCACCTGGCTCCCGCAGCAGATCACCACCCGCGACGCCGAGGGACGAACCACCGGCGAGATTCGCGTGGCGTTCGGGGAGCTCTCGCGAGAGGAGCTCGATCGGCGCATTCGCGGGCGGCTCGAGAAACGAGATCGAGCCATCGTGCGCCGCGTCGAGCCCGCGAGTCTCGTGGAGGCGAAGCAGGCGATCGCGGACGGGAAAGCCGGCTTCGACGATTACTGGATGCTCCTTCGGGAGCTCGCTTCCCGTCAGGTGTGGAAGCCGGCCGCGTCGCACGTCGAGGCCATCGCGGGGCTGACGAAGGGCAAGAGAGGTGGCGACCGGATTCTACTCGCGGTGCGACTCGCATCCCGGCAGAACGA
>JALGZO010000541.1 GCA_025774865.1 bacterium
CCCCGAGCTCGTGGGACAACAGGAAGTCGCCGTCTGCGTCGGCACGAACCGTCGGCGCCGGTTGCGACAGCAGCACGGCCCGATATCCCACGGCGTCGAGGAACTCGCCGCGGTCCGCGTCGACGAACTTCACGGTCCGACCTCGGCTCCAGACGGAAACCGTGCCGCCGGCGTCGGGGACCCACTTCCGCTCGCCGGCGAGCCCGATCCCGCCGCTCGCGCCCGCCATCTGCTCCGCGCTCAACACCGTGCCCGCCTCCCGCTGCCAGAGCGGAAAGCTGGCCCCGGATCCCGGGTGAAAGATGCCGACGCGAGTGTCCTCGATCAGCGTGCGCCAGAGCGCTTCCGTCCCGAGCTCCACGCGAAGATGCGGATTCTTCGACTGGATCGTGGCCACCGCCTCACCCGTTCGCAGGTCGAAGACCCAAAGGTCGACGGTGGCGAGACCTTCTACCCCGTAACGACCCGCGACGAAGAGCCCCACGTCGGCGGCCATGTCGTGGAGCAGGCCGACTCCGTGTACGAGCGGGTAGTGATGGAGGATTCTCTCCCCTTCGAGAAGAAAGATCCCGCCGGATTCCGGCACGTGAATGACGACCCGATTGCTCTCGGGAACGATCGCGAACGGGGACGGCACGAGGATCGTGCCGCTCTCGTCCGGCTCGACGGTGACGGAGACACGGGCGTACACGTCTCCGGAGACGACCGAATCCGCGGCGGGAGCGGAGCCGGCCAAGAGGCCGGACCCGATGAGGAAGACCAGCGCGGGCCGCGACGTCGCGGGCAAGCCGAAGCGAGGCATGGGGGGATGGTACGTAGTGAAACGAAGCCGAGAAAGGGGGAAGCGACGAATCGCTTCCCCCTGACGACGCGTGATTCGTGTTGCCTCGGCAGGCGCCGGGCCGGCATTCGCGAGTACTTGCCGGTGATCGACGCCTCCGAGCTCGGTCCGGCCTCATGAGACTCGAACCCTTCCCGTTTTCGCTCCCCTGGTAACGAAATCGACCCGGCGTCCCCCCCGAGTGGGGGGTGAGTCCCCTCGCTGTGAACCGCGCAGGCTCACCGGAAGCCTCCGATGAGTGGGACGGCGAAGGAGCGGCCGGCTTGCCGAGGGTCCCGGTTCGTCGCGACCGCCCCTCCCCTACGCTGTCCACTTTTCCCCGAAGGGAGCTTCTGCCGACCGGGTCCGGGTCGGGTCCGCGCAATGACGACGGACGACCTTGATCAGAGCAATCCGCGGGCCGGAAACGAACGCGGAACGGGCGCGGCGCGGCGGAGATGGCAGAAACCGCTCCAGAAGGCCCGAGAAGGACGACCAGAGGATCGACCGCTCTCGGCGAGGCGACCGTCGATGTGGGCGGCCCCTCTCGATTGGACGGTGGAGTGTCCAGGAGGCTGGACAGGTGTCCAACGCTCCCGGGGAGGCTGGACACCCGCGGCGAGCGGACGAAGGCCCCCGGCGCGATGGCACCGGGGGCCTCGAGAGAGGGAGCAGGCGGGCAAAGCCGGTGGTCGGAGCTCGACCCACCGGGCTCCCGGAACGCGTTCCGCCGCTAGGCGGCCGCGTCCGACACCGCGCGCACTCGAACCGCGGCGGTCTCCCTCCCGATCCCGTACTTCGACATCTTCGTATACAGCGTCTGCCGACTGATCCCGAGCTCGCGCGCCGCGCGGGAGCGGTTTCCGCCGGCATCCGACAGAGCCCGCACCACCGCTCGGCGTTCGGTTTCCTCGAGACTCGCGATCATGGGGCGAGGCCGTCGAGCCGCGTCCCGGATGCAGTCGGGCATCGCATCTACCGGGATAGGACCGCGCCCGAACGTCAGGAACGAAGCGCTCTCCGCGAGGTTCCGCAACTCCCGGACGTTCCCCGGCCACTCGTGAAGCTCCAGGAGTTCCCTCGCCGACGAGGACGCGGACCGTCCCGCGAACTGCTCGAACAGCAACCCGATGTCCCCCTTCCGCTCCCGCAGCGCCGGCACCACGATCTCGAAGCCGCGCAGCCGGTAGAAGAGGTCCGGCAGGAACTCGCCGGAGTCGACGAGATCCGGAAGACTCCGGTTCGTCGCCGCGACGATACGTACGTTCACCTGGATCGGCGTCACCCCGCCCACGCGCCGAACCTCGCCGGCGTCTAGTACGCGTAGGAGCTTCGCCTGCAGCGTGAGCGGCGCCTTTCCGACTTCGTCCAGAAAGACCGTCCCCTTGTTCGCCGCTTCGAAGATCCCCGCCTTGTCGCAGATCGCCCCGGTGAACGCTCCCTTCACGTGGCCGAACAGCTCGGCCTCGAGGAGCGTTTCCGTGAGAGCCGCGCAGTTGACAGCCAGGAACGGTTTGCCGCTCCGCGCACTCGCTCCGTGAATCGCACGAGCGAAGAGCTCCTTGCCGGTGCCGGTTTCTCCAGTGACGAGCACCGGGATGTCCGACGGCGCGATCCGGCGCGCCCGCTCGATCGCTTCTCGCATCACGTCCGAACCGGTGATGATCTCGCCGAAGGGATCGTCCGAGCTCCCGGCGGCCCCAGCGATGCTCGCATTCTCTCCGGACGCGGTCGCGAGAGCTTCCGCGGCCTTCGCCGCTTCGCGCTCGGCGCCGAGCCCACGAAGGCACCGCTCGGCCTGACGGAGCAGCGGTCCGGCGAGGGGAAGATCCGTCACGCTCTCGGCCAGCAGCTGGGCGAGAGCAGCCTGGCTGCGCCCGGTCTCGAACGGCATCGAGAGCTCGCGGAACACCTCGACGGCAAACTCGAGGTGCGGGCGAGCTTCGTCGCGCCGATTGCGACGCGCCAGCACGGTGCCCAGCGCGCGACGCGCCACCGCCTCGCAGAAGCGATAGTCACAACTGCGGACGAGCGCGACCGCCTCATCCAGCAAATCGAGCGCGCGAGCGTCCGGATCCCCCAGCCCCTCTTCGGCCAGTGCGAGTCGCCAGGCCGTATCGGCCACGGGCTCGCCCTCGGGCGACGATTCCCTCGCGAGCTCCAGAGTCTCGACGAGGATGTGCCGCGCCTCCGTCCAGTCGCCGCGCTCGATGGCGGCTTCTCCGAGGAGCTGACCGGTCACGATGAGATCGTGGGTCAAGCCCGCTTCCTCCGCCAGACGGCGCGCCCTCTCGAGCTCCGGCCGCGGATCTTGGCCGCGGTAAAGCGCGAGCCGGCCGCGTTGAATCGCGACCGCGGACACCAGGCGCCGATCTCCGGATTTCTCCGCACGTTCATGGCAGCGGGTCAGCAGGGCTTCGGTCTGCTGCCAATCTCCCGTGTGAAACTCGTCGATGGCGAGCGCGAAGAGCTCACGCGAGATGTGCGTGTCGCTGCCGCACCGTTCGTGAGCTTCGAGCGCGCGGCGATGAAACCCCTTCGCTTCCTGAAACCGCCCCGACTGCCAGAGCAGGAAGCCGAGATTCGAGGCGCAGAGTCCCATCTCGTGATCGTTTCCTTCGCGGCGAGCCGCCGCCATCGCGTCGGTGTAGTCCTCGCGCGCGTCGTCGAGACGGCCGAGGCGCCGGTAGCCGTGGCCCCGGCAGGTGAGCGCTTGCGCCAGTCGGGAGTTCTCTCCGGTGTTCCGGAGTTCTTCCCACGCCGCGGTCGCGCTCCGCACGGTGTCTTCGTATTGTCCACGGTTGAGTGCGATGTAGCCACGCACGCAGTGCACGGCCCCCCGGGTCGCCGGCAGCACTCTCTCCATGTCCAGGTTCTCGACCGGCGCAAGCGCCAGATCCGCCGAGTCGATGTCTCCGAGCTCCACGAAGCACTCCGCGACTCGCACGCGAAGTCCGGCTTCCTGATCTGGTGTCAGGTCACCGCCGCGAAGCTCCATGGCTTCAGTGTAGGCCTCGATCGCTTCTCGGAAGCAGCTGGCAGCGCGACTGGCGTCACCTCTGCGCAGCGCATCGCGGAAGCGATGGAAAGGCAGTGGGTACCAGGTCATCGTGCAGGTCCTCCGAAGTTGAGCGAGCGCATGATGCGCAGCAGGCGAAGAAGGAGATTCTGCGATCGGTCGACCGGGGCCGCGACGATCCGTCGGTTCTCGCCGACGCTCTTCTCGACGACTACCTGATCTGGCTCACGGGGAGCCACGATGTTGGGGACTTCGGGCTCCGAGTCGTCCACGGCGAACTGCTTGCGGACCAGCCAGTCCGACGCCTGCACCTCACTCGGGAGAACCCAGACTGCCGCCACGGCGAGCACGGCCAGGATCCAGGATGTATTTCGGGTATGCATGGAAAACGACCACCTTTCTGTCCTGTACGAGGAACGCTCCCACTTTATGAACAGGCCGCCGGGGCTGAAAGGGGGCGTCCGACGAATATCGGCGAGGCGACGGCTCAGCGACCGAGGATCGAGGTCGCGAGCGAGAGGTAGATCAGGATTCCCAGGATGTCGTTGGAGGTCGTGACGAAGGGACCGGTGGCGAGCGCCGGATCGATCTGCACCCGATCCATGGCGAGCGGCACAAAAGCGCCCACGCTCGTCGAGATCAGGATCACGGCCAGCATCGCGAGCCCGACGACCGCGCCCAGGCGCATGTCGCCCCACCAGAACGATGCGGCCACGAAAATCAGAGCCGCGCACACGAGCCCGGTGATGATCGAGACGCCCACCTCGCGGGTAAGGCGCCGGACCGCGTCGCGGGGTCGAATCTCTTCGGTCGCGAGCGCTCGCACCATCACGGCACTCGACTGGATGGCGACGTTGCCCCCCATGGCCATGATCACGGGGACGAAGAACGCGAGCGTGATCACCGCCGCCAGGTCGTCCTCGTAGCGCGAGAGCACGACCGCGGAGAGGACCCCCCCGAGGAGGCCCGTGACGAGCCACGGAAGACGGATCGCGGCCTTCCTCCAGACGGAGTCCTCGCGGAACTCCTCCTCGTCGGTGCCGGCGAGCCGCGAGTAGTCCTCGGCCGCCTCGTCCTGGATCACGTCGACGATATCGTCGACCGTGATCCGCCCCAGCAGGACTCCTTCGCGATCGACCACCGGGAGCGAGGGAAGGTCGTACTTCTGGAAGATCTGAGCGACCTCTTCCTGATCCAGCTCGGCCTGTACCGACAGGATCTCCTCGTCCATGACGGAACGGACGGTGTCGGAAGGGTTCGCGAGGATGAGCCGGGGCACCGGCAGCCGACCCACCAGCTTGCCCTCGCTCGAGACGACGAACACGTAGAAGAAGTCCTCGCGGACGTCGCCCCACGCAAGGCGGATCTTCTCGATCGCGCGCTGGATGGTCCGGTCCTCGCGGACCGAGACGACCTCCAGCTGCATGATCCCGCCGGCGCAGTCTTCCGGATACGTGAGGAGCTGAGTTATTTCGCGGCGGTCGTCCTCTTCGAGGAGCTCGACGACTTCCACGGCCTTCTCTTCGTCGAGCTCGGAGACGACGTCGGCCGCGTCGTCGGAGTCCATCTCCTCGACGGCGTCCGCAATCTCGCGCGGCGTGAGCCGCTCCAGAACGTCTTCGCGAATCTCGTCACCGAGCTCCACGAGCACGTCGGCGGAGATTTCTTCGGGGAGCTTCTTGAGGAGGTCGACGACCTGGTCGTCTTCCAGATGCTTCGCCGCCGAAGCGACGTCTGCCGCCGGGACCGTCTCCAGCTCTCGAAGGAGATCTGCGGCGTCACCCTCGAGGAGCGCAGAAATCCGCTCCGCCAGCTCGTCGGGTCGAATCTCCATTGCGGTCCGCCTTCGAGGCTCGCCCGGCCGGGAGCCGGTCGGGGCGGTTCGATTCTCGCGTCAGCTCTTCTCGGGAACCGCAACGGCTCCGGAGGATTTGTCGTCGGTCTTCGAAGACGGAAGCCGCGCCTCGGGCGTGGCTGGCGGGTACACCGCTCCCCCCGAAATCACGAGCTTCAGTCCGTCTTCGACCTTCATGTCCAAATCGATGAGGTCCTCTTCGGGGAGGAACAGGAGAAAGCCGGATGTCGGATTCGGCGTCGTGGGAACGAAGACGTGCGCGATCTTCTTTCCGGTTCGCGCCGCCAGGTCTCCTTTGTGCTCCGAGGTCACGAAGCCGATCGCCCAGCTCCCGAGCCGCGGGTACTCGAACATGACTACCCGCCGGAAGAGGTTCTTCCGCCTCCCGATGCCGCCCTCGCCGATCTGCTTGCCCGCGATGTAGATCCTACTGAACAGCGGTACCTTTGCAAAGAACGCTTCGAAGCGGTGAATGATGGTGCGTCCGATGATGTTG
>JALGZO010000542.1 GCA_025774865.1 bacterium
GCCGTCGGGATCGGTGGCATCGCGCTCGAGAACCTCGATGGCGGCAAAGCCGGTCAGCCCGCGGCGGGTTTGCTTGTAGTCACCGAGAAAGCGCGTCGTCGCGACCGCCGCTCGGTTCGATCGCAAATCTCCCGGCTCCTTCGTCGGAAGCTGGAGGTCGAAACCGACGTTGAGCGTCTGCTTCGTGGGGCCGATCCAGGGAGTCGCCCACGTCAGCGAGAACGAGTCGCGCGCACCGTACCGGCCCCGGCTGTTGATCTGACGGTTCATCCCGCCGAGGTTGCGGATCCGGAAACGGTAGCCGACCGTGAGCTCCTGGTCGGAAAAGTCGTAGTCGATGGTCGGCGTGATGAACCAGCGCGGGCGCTCGAACACCGAGACGACCACGAGCACTCCGTCGGCGGAGGGCACGGCCTCGACCTCCACGTGAGCGAAGATCCCGAGATCGAGGATCCGTTCCCGATCTCGCCACAGGTCGTGGGCTCGGAATGCTCCCCCCTCCTGAAGCCGCATCTCTCGCCGAAACACGATCTCGTGCGTGTGGTTGTTCCCGAGTATGAGAACCTGGTTGACGATCTTGTCTTCGAGGTGGGGATAGGACTGGTCGTGCAGCCTCTCGATCGCGGGGGCCGCCGTCGCCATCGCGAGCGCCGCCACGAGGGCGCCGACTCGCGCGAGGTTTGCGCGCACTACGGAAGCGGGACGGTGGGCCATTCTGAATGTTCGGAACTGTGCCCGCAGCGGTCAAGCCATCAGGTGGAAGGACGCTCCTCGTCCGGCGGCTCACTGGTCGATGCCGGGGGCGGCGGCGGGCTCGGGGCCGCAGGCGGTGGCGGTGGAGGCGGAGCGTGGCCTGAGGGCAGCTCACCGGGCGGCGGCGGCGCGGACCCGGGCGTCGTGGGCCAGCCGCCGTTGGCGGGCACGGCCTGCCGGCCGAAGCGGCTCGTCAACAAGGCCCCGTACCCGAGGATCGAACCGAACAGGATCACGAAGCAGCCGACCACGGACAGCATCGTCGACAGAGGCGAGAGGAACCCCCCACCGATCCCGAGGAGCGACCCCGTCAGATCGAGCGCATTGAGCGCGATGTACCCGATGAACAGGTAGAAGTACGGACTGCGCGCGACCTGCAGTTCCCCACTCTCGCGCAGGTGCGCGACCCGGCGGCCGACGGCCAGAGACACGGCGAAGAACCCGCCGAGCACCATCAGGACGACCGCGAACAGAAGCACCGGGATGAGGAGGATTCCGATGATCGTGATCGCGAGGAGAATGATGGAGAGAACGATCGCGATCGGGGTGCCGAGAGCTCCGACCAGTCCGATCAGGAAACTCTGTCCCGGCTCCGCTTCGATCCGCCGGCTGATCGTCTCGAGCCGGTTCGGGGCGATGGCATAGAAGATGAGTCCGATGAGCAGTCCGACGACGAGCCACGCCAGCTCGAACCCGAGGGAGAAGTAGCGGGTATCCGGCATGTGCCAGTCGCCGTGCTTGACCCCTCTCGAGAAGATGTTGAAGCCGAGATCGATGGAGACCGTCTCTCCGCTGACCTCGACTGCGCCGCGCTTGTCCACCCGGCCGCCGACGGACACGACGTCACCGTCGACGATGGCGCCCTCCTCCAGGATGACGCTGCCACCGACCGACACGACGTCTCCGATGACCGAGCCGAAGATGATGGCGTCGCCGCCGATGGAGACCACGTCCCCTTCGATCCGCTCGCCTTCGAGCACGGTGACGTCGTCGCCGAAGTTCACGCGCTCGCCGGAGCTCTTGTACTCACGATCCGGGTCGCGATCGCCCCGGTAGCGCTGGTATTCCTCCCAGAGCTCCGTATTGGGCTCAGGCGCATCCGGCGGGTCCGGTGGGACCGGGATCTCGCTGTCGAGACCGTCGATCTGCCGGTCGACGTCTTCGGCCGTTTCCTGATCCAGAGCCTGGGTGTCTTCTTCCGTCTGAGCGAGCGCGAGCGGCGCGACGAGCAGCGCGGCCGCGACCGTGAGCAGCGAAGCGCTACGCGAGAAGGCCGACATGAACGCCTCCCTGGCGTGGGTTTCTCCCGGTCTGCATCAGCACGTAGGTGACGGTCGCCGCGAGCGCGAACGTCACGAGCGTCACGGCGATCAACGGCTGGGCCGACGAAGAGAGCGCGGTTCCCGTCGCCTGGACGAGGGTCGTGACGAGCCGCGCGATCCAGTCGAGCTGAGCCACGGAGCCCGCGTACCCGACGACCGCGTCCGTTGCTCTCCCGAGCGCGGCCGTGGCCGCGACGGCGAGCCGGCCGAGCCAGCTGGCCGGATCCGTCGGGAGGAGCCGGGCCGCTCCGAACGTGACCGCGGCGAGCGACAGGGCCCCCGCGAGCACGAACCCATTCTCCAACCGAGCCGGAATCCTCCAACGCTGTCGCCGGGAAGCCTGGGCCGCGAGGGCCGCGAAGATCCCGGGCAGGAGGTCGGCGGGAGGATCGACGTCCAGGGGCGTGTCTAGGAGCGTGTGGACAGCGCGGAGCCGCTCGTGCTCCCGCCGCCAGTCCGCACTCTCCCGGACCCGGCGCTCGACGCGCACCCTCTCCGCCGGGGAGAGAAACCCGTCGAGGTAGTCCTGGAGGCTCTGGGTTCGGTTCCGGTCGCGAATCATCGCAGATTCCCCTCTGGAGCCGGTTGATCGGGCCCCTTGGCACCTCTCTCTACGGGGGCCGCCCCCTCAGGGTTGCGGGTCCTGGGGCCCGAGATTAGTCGAATTCGGCCTTTTCGGCAGGTCATTCCAGGTCCTCCAGGTTGTAGTCGCGTTCCAGGATCTTCCGGAAGGCCTCCCGGGCCCGGTGGATCCGGGCCTTCACGGTGCCGAGCGGCGCCTCCAGGATCCGCGCGATCTCCTCATAAGACAGATCGCGCTGGTGCCGCAGCAGCAGAACCATGCGATGGGCTTCGGGCAGCTTGTCCAGCGCCTCCGCCAGCAGCTCCTGACGCTCGGCCGTCTCCAGATCGCGCTCCGGGTCCTGCGTGGGGTCGAGGACGTCGCGGGTGACGGTCTCGTCGTCCCCCAGGGAGACCGGGGCGTCGAGCGAGACGGTCTCGATCTTGCGCTTGCGGATGTAGTCGATGCAGAGGTTCGTCGCGACCCGGTAGATCCAGCTCGAGAACGAGTACGACGGATCGTACTTGCCGAGGGCGCCGTGCACCCGGACGAACACGTCCTGGGTGAGGTCGCGCGCGAGCTCGCTCTCACGCACCATCCGGTACGCGAGGTTGTACAACCCGCGCTGGTACCGGCGGACGACGACGGCGAACGCGCGATCGTCGCCGGCGAGAGCTCGCTGGACGTACTCACGATCGTCGATCTCCGCCGGGGGCCCGCTCATGGCTCCTCGAACCGGGCGGCCGCCTCGATCGCGCCGTCCCAGTCCCCCGACTCCGATCGCGCGAGGGCGAGGAAGTACCCGGCCTCATTGCTTTCCGGCATCCGGTCGACCGCGATCGCGAACTGATCGACCGACGCCCGGACCAATCCGCGACGGCGCAGCTCCTTCCCCGTCGCGAGAAAGAGCGGCCCGGGGACCGCCCCGTTCATCGCCGCCCGCAGCACCGTGAACGACGCTCGAGCGTCCGGGCGCCGATCGAGCTCCTGATAGAGCGGCGCCAGGACACAGTGCAGGTGCAGGTTCTCGGGATCTTCCAGAAGCCCCTTTTCCCACGCGGCGAGCGCCGCCTCCACGTCCCCCGCCTCGATCGCGATTGCTCCCTGCACCAGCGCGGTGACCGCGAGCATCGCCGGTGAGGTGTTGCCGGCGGCTTCCCGGTGACGCCGCGCGGCGGCGCGGGCGCCGTCGAGATCGTCGAGCTCGCGGCGCGCCATCATCAGGAGGTGGAGAGCCTCCACGTGGTCGGGCTCGATCTCGACGCATCGCTCGAGCTCCTCGGCCGCCTTCCGGAAGTCGGCGCTGCCGGCCGGATGCACGAGAGCGCGCCCCCGCAGCAGATGAAGTCGCGCCGGCTCGGCCGTCGTCGTTTCCGGGACGCGCGCGAGGACGCTTTTCGCTTCCGCCGCCCGGTTCAGATCGAGAAGAACTCCCGCGAGCGCGAATCGCGCGGCGTCGAGCCTCGGATCGAGCTCGATCGCCTGGCGGTAGTCCGCGGCTGCGGCCTCGAGCTTGCCCTGGTTCCGCCGGGCGTCTCCCCGGGCCACGAGAACTCCGGCCTCGGCCGGACGGCTCCGGCCGAACTCGATGAAGAGCGACTCGGCGGCGGCGAAGCGGTTGAGCCGGTTCGACGCGTCCGCCAGGGCGAGCAACTCGTCGGGCTCCAGGGGGCGCACGGCCGCGAGCGGCTCGAGATAGGTCGGCACGTCCTCCCAGCGATCCTGCCGGTACGCGAGCACACCGAGGCCGGAGAGCGCGGCCACGTGCCTCGGGTCATCGTGCAGGATCCGCGTGAGGTGCCAGAGCCCCGACCAGTCGCGTCCGGCCTGAAGGTCGGCCCGCGCTCGATCGAACCGCGCGGCAACCTCGGCGGGGCTCGCCGGCGGCGGGCTGTCGGTCTCTTCGCCGGCGCAGCCTCCGGCGAGGACGGCCGCCGGGATGCCGAGCGCTACCATCCGCCGCCGTGCCGCGTTCAAGATTCACCCTCCGTGATCACGACGGTGCGCCCCGCCGGAACCGCCTCCGCGCGATCGACCGTGCCGCCCGGCCAGCGCACTTCGATGTCGCACGTCGACGCCGGGCCGAGACCGCACAGGAGCCGGGGGTCGTTCGACGCGAGGTAGCTGTACGCGGCGCGGGCTTGTACGCGCCGCGTCACGCCGTCCGCCGTCACGAAGACCTCCGCGCCGTAGCCGTCGCGGTTCGCCTCGATGCCGCGAAGCCGGATTCGCACCCATCCGTTCTCGCCGGCCGTGTCGTTGCGGAGAATCTGCGGGCGAGCCGCGACGTTCGTCACCACGAGATCCGTGTCGCCGTCGTCATCGAGGTCGCCGAAGAGCGCCGCGCGGCTCGCCTCGATCCGCGTGACTATCGGGCCCGCTTCGTCGCCGACGGGGACGAAGCGTCCACCCTCGTTCACGAAGAGCTGGTTCGGCTCCTTGTACGTGAGATTGTCGAAGTAGAGCGGCACGTTGTCCATGATGTGACCGTTCACGACGAAGATGTCGAGATCGCGGTCGTTCTCGAGGTCGAAGAAGCCGGTGCCGAAACCGAGATACGGCAGCGCGGCTGCGCCGAGACCCAGCTCGTAGGACGCGTCGCGGTAGAAACCGCTGCCCTCCCCGACGTACAGGGCGTTCGCCTCCATGGAAAAGTTCGTGCAGAAGAGGTCCACGATCTGGTCCTCGTTCACGTCCTGAGCGTCGACGCCCATGCCGGCCTGCGGTTCTCCGGTCCGGCCGAACGCGACGCCCGCGAGCACTCCGTCCTCGGTGAAGCGGCCGTGGCCATCGTTCAGGAACAACCAGTTCGCCTGTCTGTCGTTGGTCACGTAGAGGTCTACGTCTTCGTCGTCGTCGAAGTCTCCGGCGACGACGCCCAGTCCGTACGACGGACCGACCTCGTGCACTCCGGACGAGACGCTCGCATCTTCGAACGTGCCGTCGCCGCGGTTGCGGTAGAGAGCGTCGGGGTCGGGCTTGAAGGAGGCCGGGCCTCCGTGCGTGCGGTAGCCGGGTTTGCGGATCCCGTACCACTCGTGGTCCTCGATCCGGTAACGGAAGTAGTTGCAGACGTAGAGGTCGAGGAGACCGTCCTCATCGATGTCGACGAACGCGGCGGACGTGCTCCAGCGCGGGTCGCCGAGGCCCGAGGTCCCCGTGACGTCGGTGAAACGGCCGGCGTCGTTCCGGTAGAGGCGGTTCGTCCCGAAGTTCGTGACGTAGAGATCGGGATCGCCGTCGTTGTCGTAGTCCCCCACGGCCGTGCCCATCCCGTAGGTCAGGTCGGCGGCGCCTGCGGCATCGGGGACCGCTCGGAAGAGAGGTGACGACCCGCCCAGGTTCTCGTAGAGCTCGTTCGCCGGCGGCGCCCCGGCGTAGTCCTGCCCCGGGAGCCCGGCGCCCTGGACGAGGTAGAGGTCGAGGTCGCCGTCGTCGTCCCAATCGATGAGCGCCCCGCCGGCGCCGAGGAGCTCCACCGCATACTTCTTTCCGGAGGCGCCGTTCCGGTGGACGAACTCGACGCCCGATTGCCCCGTGACGTCGGTGAA
>JALGZO010000543.1 GCA_025774865.1 bacterium
AGAGCGTGCTCGTGCTCCACGAGCGCGCGTGCGATCGTCGCGACGTCCCGTGCGGTCGTCACGTTCATCGATCGGCCCCAGAGGTCCAGTCCGTGCACGTTCGTGAACCGCGTCCCCGTGCAGCCGAGCCGTTTCGCCTCGGAGTTCATGCGCACAACGAACGCCTCTTCGGTCCCGGCGACATGCTCCGCGATCGCCATCGCGGCGTCGTTCGCGGAGGAGATCGCGACCGCCTGCAAGAGTGCCCCGAGCGGTTGCTTCTCACCGTGCTTCAGGAAGACCTGGGATCCTCCCATCGTCGACGCGTTCGCCGAGCCGGTGACCGGGGCTCGTCGGCATCCTGCTCGTAGAGCACCGTCCCGGTCTGGGCCTCGACGAGAATCGTGGCCGCGCACGGCAGAGGATCCGTCGAGACGGGATCGAGAAGGCAACGTACGACCGTCGGACTCTCCCCGACCGCTTCCGAGAAGGCCGGCGACATCCCCTGCGAGGCGTCGTCGATACGGCTCGCGGACGCCACGCCGAGAAGGAGAGATCCCGTCAGGAGAGTGAGGGCTCCGGCTGCGAGCGGATGGCCGCTGCGGGGGCGTCGGAGCGGTGACGTCTCCGGTCGTCTGAACTGAGTGATCACGTGGTCGAGTCGCCCCTTGATCGGGCACCATGGTAGTGGGGGTCGAAGGACCGCATGTACCCCATAGATGCCTGGTTTGTCCAGAAAAGACAGGCGACCCTTCCCCGCACTTCTCGGCCGAAGCGACATCATCCTGAAGGCCGAAGCCGCGCGGACGCTCGCTTCCGTGGCGTGTCCGAGTGGGATTCGGCCTGGGAGGCTCCGCAGACTTGATCGCTCCTCGGGGATCCTCGTTCATCGTTCTCGCGCCGTGCGGTGGCCCGAGCGCCCGAAAATGGCGCCGAATCGCGCTCCGGGAGAGCCCTGGGGGTCTGGGCGGGAAGCGGGTTTCTACCGCGGAGGCGGATCCCCGCGCTGGTGGTCGCCCCCTTGACGACTGAGCCCGCACGAGAGCTGCCATTCGTCGAGAGTCGCGAGCATCGCTCGAAGCACCTCCGGGCGCTCCGCGGCGACGTCTGAGGACTCCCCGGGGTCATCGATCAGATCGTAGAGTCGCCAGGTCGTTCTTCGGTCTTCGGACAGCAGCTTGTACCGCTCATCCACGAGAGCCGCTTCCTGCCTCGTCCGAAACGCGATGGGCGTGGGCCGCTCTGCGGGAGTGCCTTGGATCAGCGGCAAGAGGTCCACTCCGTCGAGCGGGGCCAGGACGCGACTCGACTCCGGGCCGATGCCCGCGAGCACCGTCGGGAAGAGGTCCAAGACGCTCACCGGCGCCCCGACGACCCGGGACTCCGGTATCGCGGCGGGCCAGGCGAAGATCCCGGGAACGCGGACGCCCCCTTCGAGGAGCTCTCCCTTGCCGCCGCGGAACGGGGCGGCCGAGCCCGCCGAGACGAACTTCCGGACGTTGAGGGAAGGTCCATTGTCGCTGCAGAAGAAGACGATCGTGTCGTCCCGAACGCCGAGTTCCTCGAGCGTCCTCCCTAGCCGGCCCATCTGCGCGTCCATCGCCGAGAGCGAGCCCCAGTGGTCCCGCTCGTTCTCTGCCGCATCGCCGTAGACGCGAGCCCACTCGGGTCCCGCTCGGGCGGGGCGGTGGGGCGCGTGAAACCAGACCACGGCCAGAAATGGCCTGCCCTGAGACACGGCTGCGCGGATGAACGCGGTCGCTCGGTCCATGATGAGGCGGGAGTCGTCGCCCGAGAGGTCCTGCTCCACGGGACGGTCGGGTCCTTCCCAGTACGAGGCGCCGAACTCTCCGCCCGTGTCCGGATCCACGAGAGGGTCCCACGTGGGCACGCTCGTCTCGGTGGAGAAGCTCACTTCGAAACCGTGCTCCCACGGGGGCGAGAAGTTCTGTTCTCTCCGGGCACCCCGGGTTCGGCGACCGGGGACCGTGCGGCTGAGCGTCCCGAGGTGCCACTTGCCGAAGTGTCCGGCGGCGTATCCGCGTGACGCGAGTACCTCGGCGATCGTCGTCTCGTCGGTGGGAAGACTCACGAGCCCGCTGGTGAAGATCCCGTGCCGAGCCGGATTGCGCCCGGTCAACACCCCGGCCCGGGTCGGCGAGCACATCGGGCTGGCGTAGAACCGGTCGAAGCGAACTCCGCCGCGCGCCAGAGCATCGAGGTGCGGAGTCCGGAGCCGATCGTGTCCGTTGTACCCGGTGTCACCCCATCCCTGATCGTCGCTCATGCACAAGATGACGTTCGGAAGGACGGTCGACGGAAGGATCGTCGGCTCGCAGGCCGACCCGGCCGCGAGCGTGAGCACTCCGATGAGAAGACTCCGTCGCCAGCGGGTCACGGCACGTAGCCCAGCGCTTCCAGGGACTGACGTACGTCGGCCGGGATCGCTCGTCGGCGGTGCACGCGGCTTCGCTCGTTCCAGTCGTGCCGGAGCTGCCAGCGCTCGATCCGCTCCTGCAGTTTCCGGGCTTCGTCCGGGCGAGAGTCGGCGATGTTCCGGCGCTCGCCCGGATCGTCGCCGTGCGCGTACAGCTCTTCCGTCGCGATCGGATAGACGCTTCGGTAGTCGTCCTTCCCCAGCGGAAAATCGAAGTCCGTCGGGTTGTGCACGAAACGGAAGCGCGCGGTACGCACCGAAACGACTCGATCCTCGATCTCGGCGTAGGCGGATCGCTCGCGAAGGTCCGCGCTCCCGGCGATGGCCGGCGCGAGGCTCTGCCCCTCGAACGGCGCGGGCGCGTCGACGCCGATCAGGTCCAGAACCGTAGGCGCCACGTCGAGCGACTCCGCGATTCCTCGTATCCACCGGCCGGCGGGCACGGCCCCCGGCCACCGGAAGAGGAGCGGCACCTTCAGCACCGAATCGTAGATCGACGCCGAGTGGTGCAGGTAGCCGTTGCGTTCGTACAGCTCTTCCCCATGATCGGACGTGAACACGACGAGTGTTCTCTCGTCCAGACCGAGCGCGCCGATCGTCGCCAGCAGATCCTCCAGCAGACCGTCGAGCCAGCGAATCTCCCCGTCGTACCGCGCGATCAGGTGTTCGAGATCTCGCGCCGGGAGCGACTGGTCGTTCGCCTGGATGCGCTGCATCTCCTCGATCCCGCCGGTGATCGTCCCTTCGTACGCGGGGTCGTAGACGTCCACGTAGGGATCCGGTGGGTCGAACGGCTTGTGGGGCGCGAAGTAGTGAATCCAGAGGAAGAACGGCTCACCTGCGTGATCCGCCAGCCAACGAAGCGCCGCGGCGTGCGCCCTTTCGTCCTCCGTCTTCTGGCGGGACACGATCTCGAACACCGGCCAGTCGACGTCACCCGCGTTCGCGAGGGAAGCCGCACACGCGTATCCTTCGTCTCTCAGCACATGCGCGAGCGTCGTGAGTCCTGGGGGCAGCGATTGGCCGTTCTTTCGCACTCCGTGCGTGACCGGATACAGCGACGTATGGATGGACGCCAGGGTCGGCCAGGTCTGCCCCCGCGGTACGGCCGCCGTGAGGAAGCCGGTGCTCTCGGCCGCGAACCGATCGATCGCCGGTGAGGTTCCGCGGGCATAGCCGTAGCAGCCCAGGTGATCCGGGCGCAGCGTGTCGACCGTGATCAGAACGACACTCGGCCTATCTTCGCGCCGGCCGCACGATGACACCGACGCCGCAGCGACGATCACGAGGAGCAGATCTCGGGCGGCCCCCCGGCTCGACCGCATCGACTCGAACTTTCGATGGGGTGGACTACTTGGCGACGACGAGCTTTCTCGTCGTCCGGCTCTCGCCGGCCGTGAGCACCGCGAAGTATACGCCGCTCGGGACGTCGTCGACATACCACGTGGCGCGACGGATGATGCCGTCGCCCCGGTCGACCCGAGACACCTCGGTGACGCGACGACCCGCGAGATCGTAGATCTCCAGCACGACCTCTCCGGCGTGATGGGCTGCGAAGCGCAGCGTCACCTCGCGGCGGACTGGATTCGGGCGGGGCGGGTCGAGCATCACGCGGAGCGTCGACAGTTCGACCTCCGGTTCCGCTTCGTCGTCGTCTTCATCCGGATCGAGGGTCGTGACCGAATTGAGGTCGTACTCCCACGCCCCGCGCCCGTGCGTGCCCGCAAAGAGCTTGCGGGTGGCGTCCTGAATCTCGAGATCGCAGACGACTGCGTTCGGAAGAGCGGTGTCGAGCGGAGACCAGTTTGCGCCGCCGTTGACACTGACCCACACACTGATATCCGTACCGGCGAACCAGTGCCACGGATGCGACGGGTCGGCGACGATCGCGTTCACGGGCTCATCGGGAAGGTCGCCGGTCACATCCTGCCACGACGCGCCGAGGTCGGTCGTCAGCATGACGTGGGGACGTCCGGCCGCGTACCCCGAAAAGCTGACGAGCGCGGCGTTCACGTCGGTGGGGTGCGCATGGATCTTCGTGACCGCACCGGGGGAGCCCGGGAATGGCGCCGCCGGGGTCCATGTGGCGCCGTCGTCCGTCGACACCTGAGTGCTCGCCCCTGCGGTCCACACCACGGTGCCGTCCACGGGGCTGACCGAGATCCACGTGGCCTTGTGCGACGCCACGTTCACCCACGAGGCCCCCGAGTCCGTGGTCTTGTAGATGCCGCCCGAGGAGTGGTTCGTGTAGAGGCGCCGGCGCCGGGTCGGATCCTGGTCGACCGGCACGACCCACTGATTGTTCCCGCCCGGAATCCCGTTGTTGATCTGCTGCCAGCTCGCGCCGGAATTCGTGCTCTTCCAGTGATCGCCGAACTGGATCTCCGCGTACACCGTCTCGCCGTTGTGCGGACTGATGTTGCACACCATGCCGTCGCCGGGCAGCCCCCCGGTCCAGATCGTACTGCCCGTCCATTTGTCGGTTCCCTGGTCTTGAGTGCCACCCATCAGGAAATCCGGCACATCCATATGGTTGTTCACGCAGATGTCGTAGAACTGGTACGTCACGAGCCCGACGTTGCGGTCGATCCAGGAACCCCCGTCGTTCGTCGACTCCCAGATGCCGCCGTCGGTCGCCACGAACACCTCGCTGTTGCTCCCCGGCACGTACGCGATGTCGTGGTGATCGACGTGCACGTTGAATCCGATCTGCGTGAACGCCGCCCCTCCATTCGTCGACCGGTACAGCGGGACGCCGCCGGCGATCACGCGGCTCGCGTCGTTCGGGTCGACCGCGAGCGAGAGGTTGTACCAGCCCTGAGCCCCGACCATGTTCGGCGTCGTCGTGCGAAGTTCCCAGTTGACGCCGGCGTCGGTGCTTCGGTAGACGCCCTTCATGGCGCCCCCCGATTGGTTGACCACGATCGCGTAGATCGTGTTCGGGTCGTTGGGGGACATCGCGATCTTCGTCTTGCCGTTCCCGCCCGGTGAATCCCCCGATCTCGTCCACGTGAGTCCGTCGTCCGTGGAGATCTTGATGTTGCTACCGGGCGCGTTGCCCTTGCACGTGAAGACGCTGTCGGCGTGCCCCGGCTTCCACTCTGCCGCGTAGTAGTTGCCGTCCGGGCTGGTCGGTGGGCTCACCCGCGTCCACGTGTCACCGTCGTCGGACGAGCGCCAGAGACCGTCCGTCGCTCCGGCGAGGAGTGTCCCCCGAATCGGGTTCGCCCTGACGAAGTGAAACCCGTGCCCCTGAACGACCGCGTAGCCGAGGCTCGTGGGATTCCAGGTCACACCCCCGTTCGTGGACTTGAGGATCCCCACGCCGCCGACCCGGTCCACGTTCAACGTTCCCTCTCCGGTTCCGATGATCACGATGTCGGGATTCGACGGAAGAACCGCGACGCCTCCCACCGCGAGCGTCGGAAGCGAGTCGGTGATCGGCGTCCAGGTGACGCCTCGGTCCGTACTCTTCCAGAGCCCCCCGCTCGCGGCGCCCGCGTACAGGACGTTCGAATTCGTGGGGTCGAAGGCGAGCGCCAGCATACGCCCCGCGAAGTTCGCCGGACCGAGTGAGAACCAGCTCGAGCCATACGGGAGCACACGGATCCCTTCCCGGCGTCGCTTCTCTTCCCAGGCGCGCCAACGAGCGCCGACGGGCGGTTCTTCTCCATCGACCATCCGCTGCTCGTGGAACCACTTGAGGCGGTTGTACGGTTTCCAGCCCGTGCCGGTCTGGTGCTTCCACTCGGGATTCGCCTCGAAACGATCGGACATGCGAGCGATCCACGTGGAGACCTGGTCGGGCGCGAGATCGGCGGCGTCGACGTCGGCGAACGGGAGCACGACGGCAATAAGGACGGCGAGCC
>JALGZO010000544.1 GCA_025774865.1 bacterium
CCTACGAGGATGGCGCCCTACCGCGAACGCTAGGGCTTTAACGCGGACCACCGATCCCACGCCCTGACCGGCGTCGTCCCGGACGCGAGGACGCCGCACGCGATGGTCTCCGTCCCGCCTGCGACCACCTGACCGTGCTCCGTCATCACCCACGAGTACGCCGGCGACCCGTCGTAAGTCGCAGTGGCTCGGTACTCGTCGGCCCACACCGACATTTGCCCGGACGGGCAGCCGTCGTTGCTCGGCACCTGGAGATCCATGTCCCAGCCCATCGCGAACGAGATGTCGATGAAGTCACCTCCAGAATGCCAGAAGAGGTCGACCCCCATCGTGCCCGTCCCGTCGACCGAATACGGACCGTCCGGCAGACCTGACACGTCGAGCTCCGACGCGTACGCCATGTCCATCGAGATCGTCTCGCCGTTGTCCTCGGCGTCGAGCGTGATGACCCAGTCCATGTCGAACGTGAGGACCGCGGTCGTTTCGTCGGGCTCACTCTGCGGAGTTCCCGCTCCATCCCGGAACTGGATCCACACCCAGATATCGTAGGTCGCAGTGCCGGTCGAGTCGGTCTCCACTCCCTGGGTGTCGAGAATCCATGCTCCCTGCTGGGCATCCCAGATGAAGTCGTCCGCCGCTCGGGCCGGACCCACCGGGAATCCGAATCCGTTCAAGATCTGCGTGAAGTCGCCGTGCGCGATTGCGTCGATGCCGGCCACGACTCCGTTCGCCGTATCGAACGTGAGGAGCGCCTGCTCCTGAAACGCTTGGGGGTCAGTGCTGCCGGTTCCGCCCCCGCCGCCGGTTCCGGTGACCTCGTCACCCTGGGGGTCACAGCCAGCGCCGAGGAGGAGGAGGAAGGGCAAGAGCGCGAGGCGGCGGAGAGTGAGAGTGGAGAGCATTTCGGGACTCCTGACAGAGGTGCGGGATCGAAGGTGTCTCCATCTCATCGGCAGGCGAAGGATCCCACTTGCGTCGGAGCAGCTCGCAAGCCCCCGGACGAGTCGATTCTCGGCCGATCGTGATCGGATTTGGAAGTCGTTGACGGGTCGACGAGGGGTTCGCATCATCGCGGACTCGACACGACGATCGGACTCCTTCGGAGGTGAGCTCGTGAGCCGACTCGCCCGCCCCTGTGCCGGACGTTGGTTGGTGCTTTCGGCCCTCGTCGGCTTCGCGGCGTCGCCCGCTCTGGCTACTCCCCGCTACTCGATGAGGATCGGGCAGAAGTGCAATCTGTGCCACGCCAACCCGACGGGCGGCGGTCAGCGCGATCCCTACGCGTCCCAGTACCTGCTCCCGACCCGGCTCGCGATGCAGCTGCAGGAAGAACCGCCCGCCACCCCCGATCCGCAGATCGGGGAGAGCGTCACGCTGGGCGCCGACCTCCGTACATTCTTCTTGAAGAGTGATGCCGCGGGCGCCCGCGAGAACTTCGTCGAGATGCAGGCATCGGTTTACCTGAAGCTGCAGCTCGATCCGCGTTTCAGCGCGTACGTTCACCAGGAGTTCGGCGCCGGCAGATTCGGCGGGGGATCCGCGGAGGCCTGGGAGATCTACGGAATGGGATACGTCCTCCCCGGCAACGGTTACGTGAAGATCGGGAAGTTCGTGCCGGCGTTCGGCTGGAAGACTCCGGATCATCGATCATTCACGCGGCGCGAGTTCGTGTTCCTTCCCCGATTCCCGCCGCACTCCGACACGGGGATCGAGATCGGAACTCATCCCGGCCCGTTCGTGATCAACGCGTCGATCGTCAACGGCGCCGCGCAGTCCGCGTTCGACAACAACGACGAGGTCGCGTTCGTGGGGCGGGGAGCGTGGCGGTCGACTTTCCGCGGCGTGAACGCGGTGGTCGGCGGCTCGTACTACTACGACTCGGGAACCGCCGAGAAACGCCAGGCGGGCGGCCCGTTCGCGGGGCTCCACTGGAAGAAGCTCACCTGGCTCGGCGAGTTCGACTGGGGGCTACGGGAGCCGTCCGCGAGCGGCTCGATCTCGAGCTTCACCACGACGAACGAGCTCGCGGTGCAGCTGATTCAGGGTCTCGACGTCGTGGGAACGTACGACTTCCACGATCCGGACCTGGACTTCCAATCGGGAGCCGTGCACCGCGTCGGGGGAGGCGCCGAAGCGCTGCTCTTTCCGTTTCTCGCGTTGCGGGCCGTGCTGAGCTTCTACTCGGTGGACGACGGCCCGGCGGTCGGGGAACTGGGATTCTCCGACGACTTCAAGGAAGGACATGTTCAGGTTCAGTTCCTGTACTAGAACCTCTTCCCCTCCGAGGGTGAGGAGAATCGTGCGAATGACCAGGATCTCGATCACACTCGGCCCCGCGCTCGCCGCGGCCCTCCTCGCGCTCGCGCCCCCGGCCCGGGCGGACAGCTTCCGGATCGTCGATCAGGCCGAAGGCAATCTCGTGAAGTTCGAGTCGAAGGCGACTCTGGAGAGCTTCGACGGGACGACGTCGAGCGTCCGGGGAAGCGTGAGCCTCGATCCCCACGATCTCGGAGAGCACTTCGAGATCGAGGTCGAAGTGGACCTTCGCACGCTCGACACCGGCATCTCGATGCGGGACCGGCACATGCGGGAGAATCACCTCGAGACGGACGAGTTTCCGATGGCCGTGTTCGAGGGCGCCCAGATCGTCGAGGGAGCCGGCACGGACCTGACGACCGGCGGGACGCACGAGATCCTGATCGAAGGGCGGCTGGAGATCCACGGCGTGGCGCAGATGATCCAGGTCCCGCTCGAGCTCACGCTCGACGGGGCGGATCTGCACATCGTGAGCCGCTTCGGCGTCGCGCTCTCCGACCACGACATCGACCGACCGAGGTTCCTCGTGCTCCGGCTCGGAGACGTGCAGATGGTGACGGTCGACGTGGTCGCGGGACCGGAGTAGCGCCGCCCCGGTCGCCAGGTCACCAGTCCATCCAGCCGTCCGGAATCGCCTCCGGGGGAACGAGCAGCATGGGCGCCCCGGGTCGGTCCGCCAGCATCCGCACGTAGCGCCACGCGTACTCCTCGCGCTCGACCTCGTCCCCCACGAGCGGTTCGACGAAAGAGCTCATCCGAAGCAGGCGCGCCGTCGACAGCCCGAATCGCGGCCGCGGTGGATACTCCTCGATCAGGATCTCCTCGTCCGGCTCGAGACCGGCGAGCTCCCGCGCTCTCGCGAGGGCGTCGGGGAGCGTCCCGATCTCGTCGCAGAGGCCGCGCTCGACCGCGTCCCCCCCCATCCAGACCCGCCCTTCGGCGAGCTCGCGGACGCGCTCCTCGGGGAGGTTGCGCCCCCGGGCCACGGACGCGACGAAGCCGTCGTAGAGCTCCATGGTCCCCTCGCGCATGCGCTCCTTCTCGCCTTCGTCGAGGTTTCGCGTCGGCAATCGCAGCCCGATGAGGGGGAAACGGATTCCGCTGAACAAATCCGCGTGCGATCCGCGCTGAATGCCGTCCGCGGAGAACCCCGTCTTCCCGCCGAGCCCATCGTCCCAGACCCACGCGGAGATCACGCCGATCGACCCGGTGACGGTGAGGGGAGTCGTGTACATCCGATCGGCGTCCGTGCAGATGCGATAGCCGCCCGACGCTGCCACGTCTCCTTGCGTGATGACGACCGGCTTCCCCTTCCCCCGCAGTTCCACGACGCCGTCGGCCACGAGCTCCGCCGGCAGGGGATCGCCGCCCGGCGAGTCCGCGCGCATCACGACGGCGGCGACGTCACGACGCTTCGCGAGCTTCTCCAGATGACGAGACATCCCGCGACCCTGGAATCCCTTGTCCATCTCGCTGGCGCCGTCCGCGTAGACCAGCGCGACGACCGGGGGCTTGCCCCACCGCTCGTCGTAATGCGGGCCTTCCGGCTCGCGGTTCGCCAGCGAGCCTCCCCGCTCCTTCACCCACTTCCGAACGTCTTCCCACCGTCCGAGGGCGTCGACGAGTCCTCGCTCCTTCGCTTCCTCCGCGAAGATGATCGCGCGTTCCTCCACGATCGTCTCGAACGCCGCTTCCGAGATCCCACGCGACTCGCAGATCTCGGCCCGGAGCGTCTCGTAGATGACGTCGACCTGGCGACCGATCTGCTCGCGATCGGCCTCGGACATGTCCGTTCGGGTGAACGTCTCGGCCGCCGACTTGTACCGGAAGTAGCGGTGCTCCTCGAATCCGATCCCGAGCTTCTCGAGGAGTCCTTTCATGTACGTGCGCTGGGCCGCGAGCCCGACGATCTCGAGATCACCGCGCGGCTCCATGACCACGTGGTCAGCCGCCGACGCGAGCCAGTAACCGCCCATTCGGGCCCGATCCAGGTGGACCGCGACTTCCAGTCCGGCCTCCTGGCACGCCACGAGCTCCTGTCGCAGCTCCCACAAAAGCGACGGCCGGATGCGCGACTCCGAAAGCCGTACGACGACTCCTCCGACGCCCGCGTCCCGTCGGAGCCGTTCGAGCTGGTGGCAGACGTCGATCCACGCCACCCGCTTCTTGTCGAACCAACGACCGCGCTGGTAGGTGAGCGTGCGTTTCTCGAGATCGATCGTCTCCCATCGCTTGTGGCCCGAGCGCTTCCTCAGCCAGGTCTCGAACGGGAGCCCCCGGTACGGCGGATTGCCCCGGACGAGGTAGGTCGTCGTACCGCGGTCACCCCCGTCGTCGTAGCCGGGCAGGATGTGGAGACCGAGGCGGTCGATGGTCAGTCCGAGATTGACCACGTACTCGAGCTCGTCGGTGCCCGACCTCTCCTGCACTCGCGCGCCGAGGTGAACGCCCCCGGCTGGCCGGATCTCCACCCCCGCGGACCACTCCCCGTCGCCGATCCGCTGCTTCGACGTCAGGGAGTAGTCACCGAAGACCGTCAGCTCGGGACGTCCGAGGGGCCGAATCCCGAGGTCCGCGACTCCCACGGCGTGGCTTCGCTCCGCCGAGAGAAGCCCGCTCAACCCATAGCTCATGAACCGGTTCGGACGCGCGATGCTGCCCAGGACAAGGCCGTTGTCTCGGCCGAGGGCGTCGTCGTCGCCGGTCGACCACCGCCAGGCGACGCCCGTATGCGCGATGCGGTTCCCGGCCGCGAAGCCCACCTGGTAGTCGTAAACGCGAAGCCGTCCGCTCTCGGCGGGCACGGTGCGCCGCTCCACGGAGAATCCGAGTTGGCCCCCGGCCGACAGTCCCCAATTGTCCAGGGAGTGCTGCACCACCGTGTCGTCGTTCCACCAGAACGCGAGCTCGCCACCCGCGACCGTCGACCACGCGGCGGGGTTCACGAGACCGCCGACGGCCCCTCCCGTGACGCTCGGCGACGCCGGGAGAAGATCCCGGCGCGCGAAGTCCGTCACCGAGTCGGACGCGGTGGCCGCGCCGGAGGCAAGTGTCGCCGCAGCGATGGCGAGTGCGATCCCGTGGATTCCGTCACGCGCGGTCATGCGGATCTCCTCTCCTGGGTGTTCCTAGTCGATGTACCCCAACGCGCGAAGCCTCTCGGTGAGCTCTGGGCTCGGCGCCTCCGCGGACAACTCTCGCACGATCCCGCCGAGACCGGCGAGGAGTGTTCGGAACTCGCGGACCCGTTCCGGATGCTCGGCGGCGACGTCTCTCGTCTCCCCCGGGTCGTTCTGCAAGTCGTAGAGCGCGCTGCCCGCCCTCCCGTCCAGCACGAGCTTCCACGGCCCATCGACGAACGCCTTGCGCCGGCCCATCTCGCTGACCGCCGGCAGCGACGGACCGATCTCGCCGCGCAGGCGGCCCACCAGGCTCACGCCGTCGAACGAGCCCGCGACCGGGAGCCCCACCCCCTCGAGGATCGTCGGAGCGACGTCGAGGTTGCGGACCGTCTCGGCCACGAGTGCCCCGCCGCGCTCGTCGTTCGGGTCCCGGAGGATCAGCGGCACGTGCACGAGCTCCTGGAAGACGGTGTGCGAATGCAGCACGGTACCGTGATCCCAGAGTTCCTCGCCGTGGTCCGAGACGACGATCACCAGCGTCCGGCTCTCGAACCCCTCGCCCTCCAGGACGCGGAGAAGCCGGCCGACCTCCGCATCCGTGTACCGGATTCCGCCCGCGTACAGCGACCGAATTCGTCGGCGCTCGACGGGTGAGAGTCGCGGCGGGTCGCCATCGCCCTCGAGTCCCCGCAAGCGCCGGCAGAGCTCTCTCGTCCCCGCCCCCGGAACGAACGCGAAGAACGGCTCGCGATTGCCTTCTTCCCACCACGACGCGATTCTCGGCACCGCCCACGAGAGCCCGGCCCGGTCCTCTTCGTATTCCGCGAAACCGCGGTCGAACCCGAGTTCGGCCGAGATGTTGCCGCCGCCCGTGAGAGCGATGGTCCTCCACCCCGCGTCTCGCATCAATTCCGCGAGCACCGGGCGCTCGTCGTCCGTGAGGGACGCCGGGCGCGACTGGAACATCGAGCGGTGCGAGGGAAGCGTCGACGCCGACTGCGCGATACATGACCGGAACATGGCGCCTCGCCGGGCCAGTCGGTCGAGGTATGGACTGATCCCTCCGGGGTGACCCCAGGCCCCGAGGTGATCCGCGCGCAGCGTGTCGAGCGAGATCAAAAGGACGTTCAGCGGAGCCGCGTGTCGGGGAGAGCACGAAACGAGGGGCGGCAACGCGACCAAGAGCGCCCAGAGGAGCGGCAGGCGGTGACGAGCGAAGGGGTCGCGCATGGCCGGACGAAACTATCGGGGTCCCCCCCGACTCGTCAAGAAACGCCGTGATAGAATTCCGCCGAGATGCCGGAGCTTCCCGAAGTCGAAACGATCGCCCGCACGTTGCGGCCCCGGCTGGAGGGCGCCGTGATCACCGGCGCGAGGGTCGCCCGCCGGGACTACGTGCGCGCCCCCCGACCCTCGGCCGGTGCTCACCTCGTGGGCAAGCGAATCCGATCGGTGCGACGCCACGGCAAGCGCCTCTCGCTCCTTCTGGAGCCGGCCGGGGTGGTCACCGTGCACCTGGGGATGAGCGGCCGGATCGACCTCCGAAGCCCCGGAGAGCCGTTGGCGAAGCACACTCACTTCCGGGTCTCGTTCCGAGACGCCGCGTTCGAGATGCGCGTCCAGGATCCCCGGCGATTCGGCGGGGTATGGGTCGCCCGCGACGGCGGCGACCCGGCCGGCGACCTCGGTCCGGACGCCCTGCGAGTACGCCTTCCCGGCTTTCGCCGGATCCTCGACCGCCCCCGGAAGATCAAGGCTCTGCTCCTCGACCAGCGAGCGATCGCCGGGCTCGGCAACATCTACTGCGACGAAGCTCTCTTCGCGTCGCGCATCCACCCGTTGGCGCGCGCGAACTCCCTCACCGCGGACGAGCGGCGACGATTGCTGCGGGCGATCCGCACCGTCCTGACCGCCGCGATTCGCCACGGCGGCTCGACGATCCGCGACTACCGAGACGCCGGCGGCCAACCCGGCGGTTTCCAGGATCGGCACCGGGTCTACGGACGCGCCGGCGAGGCGTGCCCCGCGTGCGCCACGCCGATCTCGAGAGTGCTGGTCGCGAGCCGCTCGACGCATCTCTGCGCGCGGTGCCAGCGGCTCTCGCGGGGCAGCTGAAGAAGAGAGAGACCCCCGCCCTTTCGAGCGGGGGCCGTTCGCGACCAGTCCAGCGTCGCGGAAGTCGACTACCAGTCCAAGATGACGATCGACTGAACGGGTTGGGCAATCGCCGAACCGGGGAGGAGAACGGTGACGGCCATCTCGACGTGGCCATCCGCCGATTGCTTTTCGAACGTCGGTTGGAGCGGATTCTTTCCGCTGTCTTGGAGCGGAAACAAGATGTCTTGGAATCCGTTGTTCATCGTCTCGTCGTCCGGTTTCAACTGCGAGTGGTTCGCAAGTCCGATGTAGGCCCACACGGTGGCTGGCGCCGGACCGGTCTGAACGAGCGAGAACACGGCCGACTCCTCGCCACTGAGGTCGATTGGAGACGGAGGATCGAAATCGATGTCACCGGTGCTGGGATTGATGTTGATCGCGATTCTTTTCTGCGTTAGCGGCATGGGTATTTCTCCTCTCATACCTGGGGTGGACGTGGGAATCAGTTTCATCTCACTCGGGAATCTGCAAGCTGGCGACCATCTCGCGGAATTCCGGCGTCGACACGAGGGCCTGCCACTTCAGTTCGTCCTCCATCATCTTGAGCGGGAAGCCGGCTTCCAGCGCGCGCCGCGCGGTCTCGAGCGACCGCGGCCTATCCCCGAGCGACTCGAACGCATCCGCTGCGTGGAACAGGACGTTCATGTCGCCCGGAGCGAGATCGAGTGCTCGCTCGGCGGCGCGGATCCCGTCGTCCGGCCGGTCGGCCTTCACGTAGTACCCCGCCACGAGCGAGAGGACGAACGCATCGTCCGGTGTCTTTGCGAGCTGATCCTCGGCCAGTTCGATCGCGCGCTCGAGCGCGGTGGCCAGCTCCTCTTCCCGGCCGGGGAGCCTCTCGTAGACGCTCAGGACGTTGCCCCAGACCCGGTGGTCGCCGTCGTCCAGCGCGAGCGACGCCTCGAGATTCGTCGCGGCCTCTTCGAAACGATCTTCAGCCATGTAGACCGTTGCGATGTTGGAGAACGCGCGGTGGTTCGGCTCGATGGCGATCGATTCGAGGTACGCGTCGATGGCCTTCTCGTTCTGACCGAGATAGAAGTACAGCGCGCCGAGGGTCGACTTGTAGCGGGCGTTCCCCGGCGTGAGCGCCGCGGCCCGCTCGATCGAGACGGCAGACTCCTCGATCTTTCCCCGCTGGTAGAGGTGGCGGCTGAGATTGCGGTGCGTTACCCAGTCGTCGGGGGCCGCCCGGGTAGCTTCCAACAACGTTGCCTCCGCCTCCTCGGGGCGCCCGAGCCCGAGCTGCGCGCCCGCGAGCAGCCGCGACGTCTCCCCGTCCGCGGGGTCCAGCTCGAACGCCTGTCGGAGCTCTGCCTCCGCCGCTTCTGTCTCGCCGGCCTCGAGGAGAAGCCTCCCCCGGACCCGGTGGGCGAGCCCCGAGCCGGGCGCCTTCCCGACGGCGTCGCGCGCGACTTCCCTCGCCCGGGCCGCGATCGCCTCGTCTCCTCCTCCGGCCGAGGCTCGCCAGAGCGCTTCGGCGAGACCGACGCGAGCCGGCACGAATTCCGGATCCGACTCGACCGCCCGCTCGAAGGAACTCACCGCCGCCTGGACGCTTCCGTCGTCCTCTGGGCGTGCCAGGTAGCCGCGGCCGTAGAGGTACGCCGCGTACGCGGACGGCACCGTCGCCGGCCGCTCGCCTTCCACGACGGAGAGCGCGGCCAGGTCGAAGCGATCCGCGAGGATGCGCGAGACGTTGCGCGCGAGCTGTTC
>JALGZO010000545.1 GCA_025774865.1 bacterium
GGACTCGCACCTTCCGTTCTGCGACGAGCTGGCGCGCAGCTGGCCCCACCGGGCGGACGTCGACGACCGCGACATGACGATGGGGAAGAAGATCAAGGTCGCGGAGCAGGAATGGGTTCCGTACATCGCGGTCATCGGAGATCGCGAGGTCGAAGGCGGCGACCTGCACGTGCGGGTGCGTGGTGGGTCGGAGTTCGTCGGAAGCCGCGAGGCCCTCATCGCGCAGATGGACGAGCGCATGGGTGACAAGCCCCGGCGGCCCCTGAACACGCCCGGCCGGCTGAGCCTTCGTCCGGTCTTCGTCGGGTAGGAGCACGATGGCCGGCGCAGAGCCCCTGCAGACGCCGCTCCACGACCGGCACGTGTCGCTGGGCGCCCGTCTCGTGGAGTTCGCCGGGTTCCAGATGCCGGTGTCCTACGACGGCATCCTGGCCGAGCACCGACGCGTCCGATCGGTCGCGGGTGTCTTCGACGTCTCCCACATGGGAGAGGCAGAGGTCCGAGGGCCTGAGGCCCAGTCCTTCCTCGATCAACTGACGACGAACGATGTGACCTCGCTGGAGCCGAACCAGGCCCACTACACGCTGCTCCTGAACCGATCCGGCGGGGTGATCGACGATTTGATTCTCTATCGGCTCGAAGATCGTTATCTTCTCGTGGTCAACGCGGCCAACGTCCAGAAAGACTTCGAGTGGATCGTGAGCCACCAGCCGGAGGGCGTCGACTTCCGGAACATCTCGGAGGAGACGGCGCTCCTGGCCTGGCAGGGGCCGAGAGCGGCCGAGATCCTCGCGCCGCTCGTCGACACGGACCTCGCGGCCGTTCCGAGCTTCGGAATCGTGAAGAGCCATCTCGCCGGGGTCTCCGTCGTCCTCGCCAGGACCGGATACACGGGCGAGGACGGGTTCGAGATCTTCGTCGGCGCGGCGGATGCGCCCTTCGTATGGGACGCGCTTCTCGAAGCGGGTGAGCCTCACGGGGCTGGTCCGACCGGACTGGGAGCGCGAGATACGTTGAGACTGGAGAAGCAGTACCGGCTCTACGGGCAGGACATGGACGAGTCGGTCACGGCACTGGAGGCTGGGCTCGGCTGGGCCGTCAAGCTCGACAAAGGGGACTTCCTCGGGCGGGATGCGTTGGCGAAGCTCAAGCGGGAAGGGGTCCCCCGGCTCTCGATCGGGCTCCGGGTGGACGAGCCGGGCCGTCACATCCCGCGGGCGGGTTGCGACGTCCTCGTGGGAGGCAAAGTGGTCGGAGAAGTGACCAGCGGTACGTTCAGTCCGACTCTCGAAGCCGGGATCGCGCTGGCGAACGTGGAGCGCGCGGCCGTCAAGAGCGCCGACTTCGCGATACGGATTCGAGACCGGGATGCGCACGCGGTGCGCGCCCGCAAGACGTTCGTGTAGACACAAGACGCCCTGAGCAACACGAAGGGAGGCTCGATGAACATCCCCGATGATCTCCGCTACACGCGGGACCACGAGTGGATTCTTCTCGAAGACGGGATCGTGATCGTGGGGGTCACCGACTTCGCGCAATCCGAGCTCGGAGACATCGTCTACGTGGAGCTGCCTTCGGTGGGTTCGAAGGTGAAGGCGTCGGAGACGTTCGGGAGCGTCGAATCGGTGAAGAGCGTGTCCGATCTCTATTCGCCAGTGACGGGCATCGTCGCCGACATCAACACGCGCCTGGCCGAATCGCCAGAGCTCGTGAACAGCGATCCGTACGGCGAGGGGTGGATGATCCGCATCGAGCCCGGGGACCTCGCTGAGCTCGAGCAGCTGCTGGGCCCGCGGGAGTACTCGGACTACATCGGTGCCGAAACCGAATGACCGCGTTCGTCGAGCACACCGAGCACGATCGGAAACGCATGCTCGAGGCCATCGGGGTCACCTCGTTCGAGGAGCTCATCGGCGACGTTCCCGCCGGGCTTCGTCTTCCCGGGCTGCTCCCGATCGATGAGGGGCTGTCGGAGACGGAAACGCTGGCTCGGGCCCAGGAACTCGCGCGGCGCAATCGGGAGGCGGTGGACCTCGTCTGTTTCGCCGGGGGCGGCATCTACGACGTGTGCGTGCCGGCCGCGACGAAGGCGATCGCGAGCCGCCCCGAATACGCGACGAGCTACACGCCGTACCAGGCGGAGGTGAGCCAGGGTTCGCTCCAGGCGACGTACGAATTCCAGACGATCGTGACCCGGCTCACCGGGATGGATCTCGCGAACGCGTCGATGTACGACGGCGGGTCGGCGCTGGCCGAGGCCGTGCTGCTCGCGCGGGCGACGTGCCCCGGCGATCGCATCCTGGTCTCGCCGCATTTGAATCCGAGCCACCGCGAAATCCTCGTGACGATGTTGGCTCCGTCGGGGGCTCGGATCGAAGAGCTTCCGGCCGCCGGTGCCCGCACTGAAGTGTCCGGGATCGTGCCCGAAGACCTCGCCGGTGTCTCCGCCGTCGTGCTGCAACATCCGAACTACCTCGGAGCGCTCGAGGACATGAGGCTCGCCGGAACTCTGCTGGAGGGCGAGAACACGCCGCTGTTCATCGCGTCCGTCGATCTGTCGTCCCTCGCGATTCTCGATTGTCCCGGCGCGTACGGCGCCGACATCGCGGTGGGGGAGGCGCAGACGCTCGGGATCCCGATGAGCTTCGGCGGTCCGGTCGCCGGCGTGATCGCTGCGCGGCAGAAGTACCTGCGTCGGATGCCCGGCCGCATCGTCGGGATGGGTCGTGACTCGAAGGGACAGCGCGCATTCACCTTGACGCTGCAGACGCGAGAGCAACACATCCGGCGGGCCCGCGCCACGTCGAACATTTGTACGAATCAAGCGCTCGTGGCTCTGATGGCGACCGTGACCACCGCGCTGCTCGGTGAGACCGGGCGTCGTCTCGCCGCGACGTTGTCCGCCGAGAAGGCCGCGGTACTCGCTCAGAACCTCTCGGAGATTCCCGGAATCGCGCTCGCCGACCCGGAGGCTCCTTTCTTCCGGGAGTTCGCTCTCCGGCTTCCCGACGGAATGACCGGCGAGGACGTCGTCCGGAGAATGCGCCGGATCGGGATCCTGGCCGGCATTCCGCTCGAGCGCATCCCCGGCGGCGGCAACGGCCTCCTCGTCGCGGTTTCCGAGAAGCGACTCTGGAGCGAGATCGAGAAATACGTGGAGACATTCCGAGAGATCATGGCCAGCGACGTGGTCGAGACGGGGGCAGGATGAGCGAGCAGAGCGCCGCCGAGCTCCGAATCGTGGAGCCGACGCTATTCGAGCTGTCCCGAGCCGGTCGCCGCGGCTACCGCGTTCCCGAAGAGCGGACGGCGGGGCGCCACCCGCACGGGATCGAACCCCGGTTTCTCCGGCGCGAGCCCGCCGACCTCCCCGAGAACGGCGAGCTCTCCGTACTCCGCCACTACACTCGGCTCTCGACGCTCAACCACCACATCGAGCGCGAGATGTACCCGCTCGGATCGTGCACCATGAAGTACAACCCGAAGATGGCGGAAGTGGCGGCCGACCTGGCGGGGTTCCGTGATCTGCACCCGGCGACTCCGGAGGACCTGACGCAAGGCGCGCTCGAGCTGCTCGTCGATCTGTCAGAGCGGCTCGCGCGGGTGACGGGAATGCACGCGGTCTCCCTGCAGCCGGCGGCGGGGGCCCAGGGCGAGCTCACCTGCCTCTTCATGGCTCGGAAGTACTTTCGAGATCGAGGGGAGGAGCGCCACAAGGTGGTGGTGCCCGACAGCGCGCACGGTACGAATCCGGCGAGTGCGAGCTTCGCCGGCTTCCAAACCGTCGAAGTCGCCTCGAACGAACGCGGTGAAGTGGACGTGGAGAAGCTGCGGGAGGCGGTCGACGGCGACACCGCGGTGGTCATGCTCACATTGCCGAACACGCTCGGCCTGTTCGAATCCGGCATCCGCGAGATCGAGCGGATCGTGCACGACGCCGGAGCGCTCTTCTACATGGACGGCGCGAATTTCAACGCCATCGTCGGGATTCTTCGCCCTGGCGACGTTCCGTTCGACTTCCTGCACCTCAACCTGCACAAGACCTTCGCGACCCCTCACGGGGGCGGGGGCCCGGGATCGGGCCCGATCGGGGCGTCGGAGGCGCTGGCTCCGTACCTGCCGGGCCCGGTGCCCTCCCGGCGGGCCGACGGGACGTTCTTCCTCGACGACGATCGTCCCCGCTCCGTGGGCCGGGTCCATTCCTGCCTCGGGAACTTCGGAATCCTCGTCCGGGCGTACACCTACCTGCTGTTCCACGGCTCCGACGGCCTGAGGGAGATCTCCGAGGGAGCCGTTCTCGGAGCGAATTATTTGATGAGTCGGCTGCGCCGGGCCTTCGAATTGCCGTACGATCGGCCCTGCTTGCACGAGTTCGTCATCTCGGGCTCCCGACAGAAGGCCGGAGGCGTTTCGACCATGGACATGGCGAAGCGGCTCCTCGACTTCGGGTTCCATCCGCCCACGGTCTACTTTCCGTTGATCGTGGATGAAGCGATGATGGTCGAGCCCACGGAGTCGGAGAACGTGGAAACGCTGGATCGGTTCGCGGATGCGATGCTCGAGATCGCCCGCGAGGCGGAGACGTCGCCGGACGTCGTGAAGACGGCTCCGCACACGACACCCGTGGGCCGCCTCGACGAGGCGGACGCGAACCGACGGCCGAATCTCTGCTGGGGTGGGCGCTGCGGATGATCGCGGAGAACCCGCCCGAGTTGACGTGGACCGCGTGGCCGCTGCGTCGACGCCCGGCGCGCGGCTTCTTCGCAGCCGTGCTCGTCGTCGGGACGTGTTACGCGGCCTGGGATCTGGCGCGGGACGCGTGGATCGCGATGCTGTCGTTCGTGGTCTTGGGGGTGGCGGTCGCTCCGTTCTTCGTGCCGACACAGTATCGGCTGTCGGCCGCGGGCGTGGAGATTCGCCGGCCCTGGCGGACGTCGCACCGTGACTGGGAGGATGTCCGAGGCGTGCGTTCAAACCGGAACCTCGTCGTGCTGTCGCCGCTGACTCGCAGTTCGTGGCTCGACGGGATCCGCGGAGAAGCGTTGTTCTTCGAAGGCAACCGAGGAGAAGTGCTCGAGTATGTGGAAAGGATGGTGGGGAAAAGCCGGGACGACGCAACCTGATCGGGCGGACGGCGCGATCGGCGTGACACCACCGCGCAAGGGCCCGCGCGAGCGGACGGCGGAGGACGAAGCGTTGCTCGATCGGATCGCGACAGCCGTCGTGAAGTGGGGCATGTCGGTTCCGGCCGTGTTCCTGTTGGAGTCGTCGAAGCCCATGTCCTTCGTCGGCAGCCAGTTCCTCCACTTCCTTTCCCCGATCGTGCATTCGGTTCTGAACGCGCAGGAACTGGACCGGCTCGCCGTCATGCTGGAGCGTCGCGACACCATGGAGGTCCTGATCCTGCGCATCGAGCGATTCGAGGAGGAGGCGAAGAAGCAGTGACGGAACCACGAAATCTCGATCCGTCGCGGATCAGGTCGATTCTCGCGACCGACTGCGGCAGCACGACGACAAAGGCCATCTTCATCGAGGCACGCGATGGCGAGTTCCGCCTGATCGTCCGGGGCGAGGCCCCCACGACGGTGGAGGCGCCGTTCGAAGACGTCACGAAGGGCGTTCTGAACGCGATCGAGGAGGTCGAGGAGCTCGCCGACCGTAAGTTCCTCGAAGGCGACCGCATCATCACCCCGCCTCGCGACGACGGATCGGGCGTCGACCTCTACGTGTCGACCTCCTCCGCCGGAGGAGGACTGCAGATGGTCGTGGCCGGCGTCGTGAAGACGATGACGGCCGAGAGCGCCGAGCGTGCTGCTCTCGGGGCCGGCGCGATCGTCATGGATGCCCTGGCCTCCAACGACGGACGCCGCCCGCACGAGCAGATTCGTCGCATCCGTCACCTGCGCCCCGACATGATCCTCCTCTCGGGGGGAATCGACGGTGGGGCCGAAGAACACGTCGTGAGGCTCGCGGAGATCATTTCGGCCGCCGACCCGCGGCCTCGCCTCGGCTCCAGCTACCAGCTCCCCGTCATCTACGCGGGCAACAACAAGGCCACCGAGCACGTCACGAAATCCCTCGGGGACAAAACGGACCTCGCCGTCGTCGACAACCTGCGGCCGGTGATGGAGCGCGAGAATCTCGGGCCTGCCCGCGACAAGATCCACGACCTGTTCATGGAGCACGTGATGGCGCAGGCGCCCGGCTACAAGAAGCTGATGGAGTGGGTGGGCGTTCCGATCATGCCGACGCCCGGCGCGGTCGGGAACATCATCCAGACGATCGCGAAGCAGCACGGTCTGGACGTCATCGGGGTCGACATCGGCGGCGCCACGACCGACGTCTTCTCCGTCTTCGACGAGACGTTCAACCGAACCGTTTCCGCGAACCTCGGGATGAGCTACTCGATCTCTAACGTGCTCACGGAGGCGGGCATCGACAACGTGATGCGGTGGGTGCCCTTCACGATGGGCGAGAAGAGTCTGCGCAACCGCATCCGGAACAAGATGATCCGACCCACCACGATTCCGCATTCGCTCGAGGAGCTCATGGTCGAGCAGGCCCTCGCGCGTGAGGCCCTCCGGCTCGCGTTCGACCAGCACAAGGAGATGGCGGTGGGGCTGCGCGGCGTGCAGAAAGAGCGCACCGTCTCGGATACGTTCGAGCAGACCGGCAGCGGGGACACGATCGTCGACATGATGTCGCTCGACCTCCTGATCGGATCGGGCGGGGTCCTGTCTCACGCGCCGCGACGGCACCAGGCGGCGATGCTGCTCATCGACGCGTTCCTGCCGGAAGGTGTCACTCGCCTCGGTGTCGATTCGATCTTCATGATGCCGCAGCTCGGAGTGCTCGCGGAGGTGCACCCGGAGGCGGCCACCGAGGTCTTCGAGAAGGACTGCCTCATCTGGCTCGGGAGCTGCGTGGCTCCGCGCGGGGTGAGGCCGGACAAGCCCGTGCTCACCGCCGAGCTCCGTCGCGCCGGCGCACCGGAGGTGCACGAGCTGCGCGCGGGCGAAGTGAAGCTCGTGCCGCTCGCGCTCGGTGAAACCGTGGAGGCGCGTCTCACGCCCGCGAAGGGCTGCGACCTCGGCGCCGGGCCCGGCCGCTCGATCCAGCAGGACATCCACGGCGGCGTGGTCGGTCTCGTTCTGGACGGCCGTGGCCGGCCATTGCAGCTCGATTCGTCGGATGCAAATCGCGTTGACGTCATCCGTCGCTGGGCGGCCGCCTACAAGGCCTACCCGGAGGCGGAAGCCGTGCCGGTCGGTTAGGAGGAAGAGCGACCATGGCTCATGCGTACACCCCTGGCCTGCGGGTCACCGAGCTCGCGGCACTCCGCAAGGAGCGAATTCTTCCCCTGAAGGGGGAAGTCCTCGTGAAGGAGGGAGATCAGGTCACCGCGGAGCAGGTGGTCGCGCGCACCGAGCTCCCCGGCAACGTTCACAGCGTGAATGTCGCGAACCTCCTCTCCATCCTGCCGGACGAGGTCCCGTCCAAGATGGAACGAACAGAAGGGGATCCGGTCGAGGCCGATGAAGTGATCGGGCGGAGCTCTACCCTCTTCGGTCTCTTCAGGTCCGTGGCGAAGTCCCCGGTGAAGGGCTTCATCGGCAAGGTGTCGAACGTGACCGGGCAGGTTCTCGTGCAGGAGCCTCCCATTCCGGTCGAGGTCGAAGCCTATGTCGACGGAGTCGTCGTGGAGGTTCGGCCAGAAGAGGGAGTCGTGGTCGAGACGCACGGCTCATTCGTCCAGGGGATCTTCGGGATCGGCGGCGAGACGTATGGCCCGATCGACGTCATCGCTTCGTCGCCGAACGAAGTCCTGGATGCTTCTTCGATCGATTCGCGACACGAGGGCAAGATCCTCGTGGGCGGAGCGATGGTCACGTCCGCCGCGCTCGAAAAGGCGGTGTCCTGCGGAGTGCACGGGATCGTCGCGGGCGGAATCGACGACGCGACGATCAAGGAGTTTCTCGGATACGACATCGGAGTCGCGATCACGCGCACGGAGGAGAAGGGGATCACGGTGGTGATCACCGAGGGCTTCGGCCAGATCCACATGGCGGATGCGACGTTCGACCTTCTCCGGTCGCGCGCCGGCCTCCAGGCGTCGATCAACGGCGCCACGCAGATCCGCGCCGGCGTGATCCGCCCCGAGGTCGTGGTCCCGCTCGAGGGGCAGCGAGCCGAGGGTGGCCCGGCCGCGTCCGTCGTGGCCGGGGGTCTCGCGCCGGGAACGCGGGTGCGGATCATCCGCGAGCCCCACTTCGGCGAACTGGGCACGGTGTTGGAGCTGCCGGCTCCGCTGCAGAAACTGCCCACGGAGGCCATGGTCCGCGTTCTCGCGGTAGAACTCGAGGAGTCGCGCGAGAAGCACACGTTGCCCCGGGCCAACGTCGAGATCATCGAGAGTTGAGAGCTCTCGCGGTCGGTCTCGGGATCATCGGTGGACCGGGGGCGCGGTGCTGTTGATGGTGGTGATCAAGATCGGTCTCGTGATCCGGAACCGCCGGGTGTCCGGAGCCCGGGAGTGATCCGCCTCCGGCTGGCGGCCCGGGTTCAATTCGTGTCGCTGGTAGCCGTGATCGCGGCTGGCTGCGGCGGTGACGACCACCCGCGACGGGTGGAAGACCGATCTCCCGCGACACTCGTATGGGGAAACGGAATTCATCCCGGCCACCTGAGCCCCGTCGTCGTGGCGTCGGGCTTCGGGGTGGAGCTGTGCAATCTGCTGTTTCTTCGTCTCGTAGATTTCGGTCCGCCACCGGATCTCGAATTCGAGCACGTGCTCGCGGAGAGCTCGCACGTCGCCGAGGACGGCAAGACGCTCACGTACTTCCTGCGGCGGGACGTGATCTGGGAGGACGGGGTCCCCACGACCGCCCACGACGTCAAGTTCACCTTCGATACGATCTCGAACCCGGACGTTCCCTACCCACGTCGCAGCCAGATTCGAAACATCGAGTCGTGTGAGGTCGTGAACGACTGGACCGTGCGGTTCCATTTCTCGAAACCGTCGTGGGAGCCGCTCTTCGACACCCGCTTTCACATCGTGCCAAAACACGCTCTCGAGGCCGTCCCTCCCGAGGAAATGATGACGACGGACTTCGATCGGCACCCGATCGGCAATGGTCGCTTCCGGTTCGTCGAATGGCTCGGGGAAGACCGTATCGTCTTCGAGGCGAGCGACAGCTGCGCGCTCGGACGTCCCTTCTTCGATCGCATCGTCTTTCGAATGGTCCCCGAAGACAATACGCTGCGCGCGGAACTGCTGACCGGAGGCGTCGACGTCTACCACCGGTACCCGTCGGCGTTCTACCTCGACGATCGCGGCCGCCCGGACCTCGAGTTCGTCCGCTTCTCGGACCGCACCTACGTCTACCTCGGGTGGAATCACCAGAGCCCGATGTTCCAGGATCGCCGCGTGCGGAGGGCGCTGACGTTCGCCACCGATCGGTGGACGATCATCGAGGCGTTCCGTTCCGGTCGGGGCACCGTCATGGCGGTACCGATGTACGAAGGTCATCCGGACCTGAATCCGAACGTGAAGCCGCTGCCGTTCGATGTCGCGGAGGCAGGACGCCTCCTCGACGAAGCGGGCTGGACCGACCGCGATGAGGACGGCGTACGCATGAAGGACGGTGAGCGCTTCGAGTTCACGTTCCTCTTGATCGCGAACAACCAGATCTCGGAGGAGATCGGTACGATGACGCAGGCCGAGTTCGGCAAGCTCGGAATCGTCGTCCACACCGAGTTCATGGAGTTCGCAGTGTACCTGGAGCAGGTCGACACGAAGGAGTTCGACGCCATCATCCTGGCTCGGGGCGGCGATTTCATCTTCGATCCCGAGGACGTGTTCCACTCCCGCGGCATCGAGGGCCGCTACAACGACATCTCGTTCTCGGACCCCGAGATCGACCGGCTGATCGACCTCGCCAAGTCGACGAGAGATCGGGCCGAGCGTCGAAAGATCTGGTGGAAGTTCCAGGAGCGGTTCCACGAGGTGCACCCGATTACGGTCCTGTACGCATCGGACGCGATCTATCCCGTGCGGAAGGACAAAGTGGAGAACCCTGTAATGGACGTGCGCGGGGCCCTCTATCGTGTCCACGAGTGGCGGCCGGCGGGGAGGGGGACTTGATGCGTGGTGCACTCGCGTTGGCCGCCGCCGCTTCGCTCGCTCTCACTGGATGTGGGGGAAGAGGAGGAGCCGAGACGGCCGTCGTGCCGACCGAGCCGGTTCAGGGTGGCACGGCCGTGGTCGGCTTCTTCTCGGATCTCGACGGGCTGAACGAATTCATCGCCACGGACGCGAACGCCACCGCCGTGATGGAACACATGCTCTACGTGCCGCTCTTGCGGTGGGGCGAGGATCTGCAGATCGAGGGTCGCCTTGCGAAGTCGTGGGATTTCTCGGACGACCGGCGCACGATCACGATGCAGTTGCGCGACGATGTTCGCTGGCATGACGGCGTCCCCACGACGGCCGAGGACGTCAAATACTCCTTCGACATGTTCATGACGCCGGAGCTCGCGTACCCGGATCAGGGGGCGTTGCGCCACATCGAATCGGTGGAGGTGCTCGGCCCTCACGAGATCCGGTTTCGGTTTTCGCGCGCCTACGCCGACCAGCTCGCGCATCTCCGCAAGGTCATCATGCCGAAGCATCTGCTCGAGGGGATCGCGGCGGGCGAGATGGAGGCGGCGGACTTCAACCGCTCTCCGGTGGGCAACGGCCCGTTCCGATTCGTGCGGTGGAAGCAACAGCAGGAAGTCGTCTTCGAGGCAAACCCCGACTTCTTCGATGGACGTCCGCACGTCGATCGGGTCGTGATCCGGATCGTTCCCGACCAGACGGCACTCGAGACGGCGCTGCGCGCCGGTCAGATGGACCTCGTGGAGCGATTGCGCTTCGAGGCGGTGGGGCCGCTTCGCGACGATCCCCGGGTTCAGGTGTTCACGGTCCCACAACGCGGCTACCAGTTTCTCGGCTGGAACACGCGAAACCCGCTGTTCACCAAGGCCGACGTGCGAAAGGCCATGACCCTCGCGATCGATCGTCAGCGGATTCTCGACGCGCTCGTCTTCGGCGAGGGAAGGGTGACGGCGAGCCCGATCATGTCTCTCTCCCCGTTCTACGCGAAGGACATCGAGCCTCACCCGTACGATCCGGACGAGGCGCGACGAATCCTGGAGGCGGAAGGGTGGTACGACCGCGACGGCGACGGGGTTCTCGAGCGGGACGGAGAGAAGTTCGAGTTCGTGCTCGTCACGAACTTGGGGAATCGGCTGCGAGAAGACACCCTCGTCATGATCCAGGACGACCTCCGCAAGATCGGGGTCTCCGTCGTGCCGAGTGTGCGGGAGTGGTCGGTGTTCCTCGATGACATCAAGGGCAAGCGGTTCGACGCCTTCCACATGGGCTGGGAGTCCGATTTCATCGTCTCCCTCTACGATACGTTCCACTCGGAGAGTATCGAGGAGAAGTACAACATGGGAAGCTACTCGCACCCGCGTGTCGACGAGCTCATCGACGCGGGCGACACGGCCCGCACGTCGGAAGCGGCAGCGCCGCACTGGCGAGAGCTCCAAGCTCAGCTGCACGACGAACAGCCATATTCGATTCTGTACGAGCTGGACTATTCGGTCGGGGTTTCGCAGCGCCTTCAGGGCGTGCACGTCGACGTCCGGAGCATCTTCATCGCAGTCGAGGACTGGTGGATCGCGCCGGACGGTCGTAAGTATGCTTCCTGAGAGGGAAGCTTGATTCGATACATCATTCGCCGAGTGCTGGTCTCGATTCCCCTGATCTGGGCGCTGGCCACGCTCACCTTCTTCATCATCCGTCTCGCGCCCGGCGATCCGCTCGCCATGTACTACAATCCCGAGATCGACCCCGCGGTCATGGAAACCGTGCGGGCTCGGCTCGGCCTCGATCAACCTCTGCACATTCAATATGTACGCTGGCTCGCGTCGCTCGCGCAGGGTGAGCTCGGCGTCTCGTTCTCGCACCACCGTCCGGTCGCGGACATCCTGGCCGAGGCCATCCCCAACACGCTGACGCTCACCGTCTGGGCGCTCGTGATCAACATGGTGGCCGGCGTCGTGATCGGCGTCATCTCGGCGATCCGCCAGTACTCCTGGGTCGACAACGTGATCACGGGCGGAGCGCTCTTCATCTACTCGATGCCGAGCTTCTGGCTCGGGCTCATGCTCATCATTCTGTTCTCGCTGAAGCTGGGGATTCTGCCCGCGAGTCAAATGGAGTCGGTCGACGCGGAGTACATGTCCTTCGGGCAGCGGATGTGGGATCGCGGTCTTCATCTCGCGATGCCCGTCTTCGTCCTCGGAATCGGATCCGCCGCGTCGGTGGCTCGGTACATGCGCGGGAGCTTGCTCGAGGTCATCCGCCAGGACTACATCCGTACCGCCCGCGCGAAGGGGCTTCCCGAGCGAACCGTGATCTTCAAGCACGCGCTCCTCAATGCGATGCTCCCGATCATCACGCTGCTCGGTCTCTATATCCTGTTTCTGATGTCGGGATCCGTCGTGACGGAGACGATCTTCGCGTGGCCCGGGATGGGCCGGGTGACGGTCGGGGCAATCTTCGCGCGCGACTACCCGATCGTCATGGCCGCCAATCTCATCGCCGGCGTGATGGTCGTGGGCGGCAACCTCCTCGCGGACCTGCTGTACGGCGTGGTCGATCCGCGGATCCGGTACGACTGATGAAGGTCGCTCTCTCTCTCCTCCCCGGTCTCGGACACGTGTTGCACGGACGCACGGCCCGCGGCGTCGGCGTGGGGTTGGCCTGGCTCGCTTTCGTGGCCGTGGCGGTCGCGGCCCGCGGCGAGATCGCTGTCGCATTCGCGGGGCGAGCCCTGGATGCGAAGCTCGCGACGGTATTCCTCGGGGTGATGCTCGTCGGGCTGCCGGTTCTCTCGATGGTCGATTGTCGCCGGTTGCGTCACGAAGACGCCCGAACGCACCGCGAGGGCGTGAGTCAGTGGAAGCTCGTGTATCGCCGGTTCATGCGGAATCGGGTGGCACGGGGGGGCTTCGGGCTGGTTCTCGTGCTCTACTGCGTGGCCATCCTGGCCCCGTTCCTGGCTCCCCACGACCCCAACGCCCAGGACGACATCGTGCACACGCGGTACCAGTCGCCGGGACAGGATTTCGTCCTCGGGACCGACAAGTTCGGGCGCGACATTCTCTCGCGAATCATCTACGGCGCCCGCATCTCGCTATCGATCGGCTTCATCGCCGTCGGCCTGGCGATCACCCTCGGGACTCTGCTGGGGGCGGTGGCCGGGTACTTCGGAGGAGCCGTCGAGTGGGCGATCATGCGATCGGTGGATGTGCTGATCGCCTTCCCCCGTCTCTTCATCGTGCTCACGCTCATCGCGGTCTACAGTCCTCAGATCTGGCTGATCATCGCGGTGCTGGGGGTCACGTCCTGGATGGGCGTGGCGCGCCTCGTCCGGGGGCAGATCCTCTCGATCAAAGAGCAGGAGTTCGTGCAGGCGACGCGCGCGCTCGGCGTGCCGCACCTGCGAGTGATCTTCCGTCACGTGCTGCCGAACACGCTTTCTCCGGTCATCGTCGCGGCCACTTTGATGATCGGGGACGTCATTCTGACCGAAGCGATCCTGTCGTTCCTGGGTCTTGGTGTGCAACCTCCCACCGCCTCCTGGGGGAACATCATCAACCAGGGGCGGGACAACCTGCTCGGCGCCTGGTGGATCGCGACCTTTCCCGGGCTCGCCATCGTGATCACGGTCGTTTCGTACAACCTGCTCGGCGACGGGTTGCGTGACGCGCTGGATCCACGGTTGAAAGAGTAGACGGCAGAGTTGGATTTGTGGCGGGGATCCCGAACGCCCTCGCTCCGCTATACGCTCCTCGTCGAACATCCAAGCCTCTTGAAGGAGACTGCGGTGCGCCACGCGGCTCGAGGACGACCGGGATCCCCGCCACCATCCCCTCCCGTGAGTCCCACCTCCAGGGCTTCCAACGGATGGAAGCCCGCCCAACCCGTCGTCGACGGTGGACGACTCGCCGTCTCCCCGGGGCGAGCCCGGGGAACATCTCTGGGTGTGGGGTGGGAGCGGCCGATCCAGTCGGGCTCCCAGCCTCCCCCCATGGACTGGCTGGGCTTGCCCGCGCCTTCGGCCACGTGTGGGCCCTCGAGCCGCGTGGCGCACCGCAGTCACCCTTCTCGGGTTTGGATGTTCGACGAGGAGCGTATAGCGGAGCGAGGGCCCACACGTGGCCGAGGTGCGGCCTAGCCCCGGCCCGCCTGCCGCGCGCGAATCGTCTCGGGCCGATCGTCGGGGATTGCTGCGATGAGACCTCGCGTGTACTCCTCACGCGGGTTCGCGTAGATCTCGTTCGCTGGACCGCGCTCGACGATCAGACCTTGATTCATGATCGCGAGATCGTCCGACATGAACTTCACCACGGCCAGGTCGTGACTGATGAAGATGTATGTGAGGCCGCGGTTTTCCTGGAGGTCCTTCAGGAGGTTGAGGACCTGCGCTTGCACGGAAACGTCGAGGGCGGAGACCGACTCGTCGCAAATGAGGAAGTTCGGGTCGACCGATAGCGCCCGGGCTATGCATATCCGCTGGCGCTGCCCGCCCGAGAACTCGTGCGGGTACCGTTTCAAGTGACCCTCTTCGAGTCCGACTTCGCGGAGCAACGCGGCGGCTCGTTCGCCCCGGTCGCGTCGCGAGGCGCCGATCCCGTGAATCTCCATCGGCTCGACGAGCGCGCTTTCGACGGTGAGGCGAGGGTTGAGCGAACCGTAGGGGTCTTGGAAGATGATCTGCATGTGCTTGCGCAGCCGTCGAAGCTCCCGTCCACGTAACTGCGAGAGATCCTGCCCGCGGTAAAGGACCCGGCCGGCCGTCGGCTCGACGAGCCGGAGGATCGCTCGACCCGTCGTCGTCTTGCCGCATCCCGACTCGCCCACGAGCCCCAGGGTTCGTCCGGGGCGCACCTCGAAGCTGATTCCGTCGACCGCCTTCACGTGCCCGGCGACGCGCTGGAGGATTCCCTTGCGGATCGGGAAGTGGACCTTGAGGTCGTGCACGGCGAGCTCGGGCTCGCCGGTCGCGGGTGCGCGGGTCTTGCGCGGACGCACCAGCCGCGACAAATCGGGCTGCCTCTCGATGATATCGATCTCGCCATCCGGGCCCTCCCGTACATCCATGAAGTCCGAGACGCTCGGTAGGCGGAGGTACGGCGTCTCCAACCGTGGGCGACACGCGAGGAGCCCCTTCGTGTAGGGGTGCTGGGGATTCTCGAACAGCTGGACGATGGGGCCGTATTCGACGAGCCGACCGCGGTACATGACGGCGACCTCGTCGGCGATCTCCGCGATCACGCCGAGGTCGTGCGTGATGAACAGAATGGACATCTTCCGCGTGTCACGAAGGTTCCGGAGCAGATCGAGGATCTGGGCCTGAATCGTGACGTCGAGCGCCGTCGTGGGCTCGTCGGCGATCAGAAGCTTGGGGTTGCACGAGAGGGCCATGGCGATCATGACGCGCTGCTGTTGGCCGCCGGAGAGCTCGTGCGGGTACATGTCCACGCGGCGCTCCGGGTCGGGAAGCCCCACCTCTTCGAAGAGCTGGATCGCCCGCTTTCTCGCCTCGCTCTTCTTTACCTTCCTTCCGCCGTCTTCCTGATGAATCAGGATGGCCTCCATCACCTGGCTGCCCACGGTGAGGACGGGATTCAGCGACGTCATCGGTTCCTGGAAGATCATGCTGATCTGGGCGCCGCGGACTCCGTACATCTCGCGCTCCGGGAGAGTCAGGAGGTCCGTGCCCAGGAACCGGATCGTGCCACCCTCGATGACGGCCACCCGGTCGGGAAGGAGTCGAAGGACGGAGAGGCTCGTGACTGACTTGCCGGAGCCGGACTCTCCGACGAGGCCCAGAGTGCGCCCCTCATGGATCTCGATCGTGAGGTCTTGGACGGCGTGGACCGTCTCGTCCTCGGTGTGGAAGGTGGTCCGGAGGCCCTCGATGCTCAGAAGGGTCGGCGAAGCGGGCGCCATCGGCGGGCGGATCCCCCTGCAGCCGGGCGCGGAGACCGGGAGCGGCGCGCGAAGCGGCTACAATAGGCGGCCAGGATAGAAGGGGCGACCGGGAGTGTCAAACGTGACCTCGAGCACTCATGGACTCACCCCCTCGGGTATGTGGAGAAAGGGCGGGCCTGTACCGAAAGTGCAATCGTAGCAAGGGGTTGGTGCTATTGACACCCCTTCGGGCCTTCGCTATAGTGACCGCGCCAGCCGGAGCAGGCGCGGCGTTTCGTGATGCGAGTCAATGACTTGCGCCGTCCCGAACAGCCGGCGGGCCGAGAGAGTGCGAGGGGAGGGGTCATCGACGCAGCCGCCGGGCGCACAGCGTGCGCACCCGGAGTGGCTGCTACCCTGGGTCACCCGCTCCTTCCGTCGCTTGGAGATTCATGCGAGCGGGTTTCCGCTCCGATTTATCGGCTGACGGCTCAGACCGCAAAAGCCCCTGTCTTCCACGGAGGGTGACCACGATGCTCCGGAAGCGCCCCGCCGCGATCGTCACGTCTCTCCTCGCCGTATTCCTGATCTCGTTCCCCGCCGCGGCTCAGAGTCCGACGGGTGATATCGTCGGCACCGTCACCGACGACAAGGGAGATCCGCTTCCCTTCGCGACCGTGCGGATCAAGGCTCTCGGACTGAACGTGATCACGTCCGAAGCCGGTCGCTTTCAGATGTCGGACGTCCCCGCCGGTGCGCACACGCTGACCTTCGACCATATCGGCGCTCAGACCAAGGACATCTCCGGTGTCGTGGTCGAGGCGGGGCGCACGAAACGGGTGGACGCGGTCCTGCAGGAGGCGATTGCCGCAGAACTCGACGAGTTCGAGCTCACCGGGAAGAGGATCGACGAACTCAAGAAGGAGGCGTCGACGACCATCCGGACGATCGACACCCGGGAGACCACCAAGATCCGGGCAATCAACACCACGGAAGAGGCCATCCGAACGCAGGCTGGTGTGGTCAGTCTGGGCGACGATTTCATGGTGAGAGGGGGCCGTTCCTCCGAGGTCAAGACCGTCGTCGACGGCATGCCGGTCTCGGACGCGTTCGCGGGCGCGTCGGGGAGCGGCACGATGGACATCTCGTTGATGTCGCAGGAGAGCCTGAACCTCCTCACCGGAGGTTTCGACGCCGAGTACGGCAACGCGCAGTCGGGCATCATCGAGATCGCGACGCGTGAGGGTGGCGAGGAGTACTCCGGTCAGCTCAAGTTCATCACCGACGATTTCGGCGCTCCGGACAAGACCTACTTCAACTACGACAACGTCGCGGTCGGCTTCGGCGGACCGATTCCCTTCACGAACGAAGCACTCCGATTCTACGCTTCAGCCGAGGGTGTCTTCGAAGACACCTACCTCAAGACGGTCGAGGAGCGCCCGTCCAGCAATATCGTTCTCAACAACAGCAAGCTCGCGAGCTACCGGGATCGGCAAGAGAACGCCACGCGCGGCCAGGGTAAGGTCACGTGGCGGCTCGGCGGCGCAAAGAAGCTGTCGGGGGAGGTCCTCTATTCCCGCTCAATGAACGACTGGTACCACCACGCGTTCAGTCGCATCGGCTTCTGGTCGGAGATCAGAGAGCACTGGTGGTTCGAACGGCCGAATCTGGACGTCCGAGATGAGAACGGAAGGCCACTGCCGGACACCACGTACACCTACTACAACGGACCGGCCCACCTTTCGCAGCGGACCAACCGCAGTGATCAGTACAAGTTCGTCTACACCCACCCGCTGACCCAGGACTCCTTTTTCACGTTCCGGGGCGCGGTGTTCCGCTCTCGGTACGAGGAAGTGGTCGACAATCAGCAACCGGGAGAGTACGTGCCCTTCACCGGTGACGACACGGAGCGCGATCCGGAGAACCTGTTCTTCGCCGTGACCGGAGACTACCCGTGGTGGGAGCAGCGCGAGTCACGCCAGTACACGGCGCGCGGCGACTACCAAAACAAGCTCGGGAGCGGCACGCACGAGCTCAGAACCGGGTTCACGTTCGACTACTTCGACCTGCGAAAGGACGCGCGGAACTCGCCCGAGGAAGGCAACGACGAGGGCGACTTCCCCAACCAGTACCACGAGAACGCGTACGGCGGCGTCCTGTACGTGCAGGATCGACTCCGCTACAAGAAGTCGATGGTGATGAACGTCGGGCTCCGGTTCGACTTCTTCGACCCCGGGGAGAGTGCGATCCGGATCTCGAACCAGCGTGTGCTCGCGCTCGAGAAGCCCACGACCGGCATGAGCTTCCTGGAGCGGTGGAAGGCCCAGGTTTCGCCACGGCTCGGGATGTCCTATCCAATCTCCGACCGGGACGTGCTGCACTTCCACTACGGGCGCTTCTTCCAGCTTCCGGACCTCGAGTACCTCTACGATTACTCGAACGAAGCGATCGTGGGGAATCGGCAGGTGGGGAACGCCTTCCTCGAGCCCGAGACGACCATCTCCTACGAGTTCGGCGTGCGCCGGCAGCTTTCCGAGCGGATCTACGTCGACGGCACGGTCTTCTTCAAGGACATCTTCGGGCTCGTCGGTACGGAGGCGCTCGAGGCGGAAAACGAGACCGAGGAAAACCCCTTCGCGCCGACGTCGTACGTGAACAAGGATTACGGTTCCGTGCGAGGCTTCGAGCTCTCCCTCGACAAGAAGTTCGCGAGCTACTGGCAGGGCGGTGTCTCGTACACGCTGTCGCGCGCCACCGGGTCCTCGTCCGACGTGAACCAGGGCCAGGTGGTGCAAGCCGAAGGGCTCGACCGTGAGCCGATTCGCGAGGTCCCCCTTTCGTGGGATCGAACCCACGTGGTGAACGCACACGTGCACTTCTCGGATCCGGGGGTCTGGGGCCTGAACTTCGACTTCTCGGTCGCGTCGGGAGCGCCCGCCACGCCGAAGCGGCTCGGCCAGCGCACGACTCGGGCCGAGGACATCAACACGATTCGGCTCCCGAGGACCATGAATCTGAACTTCCGCGGGAACAAGCAGTATTCATTGTACGGACAGGAGTTCCGCTTGTTCCTGGAGGGCCGGAACGTTCTCGATCGTAGGAACGTCGCGACGCACTTTCCGGATCTGTGGCCGCGCCCCGACCACGAGTACTACCGGGAATACTACACGGAGTTCGGTGAACTCGGTGGCGCCTACAACCTGAAGGACACCATCGCGGCCCCCGAGGACATCCTGGTCCCCCTGAACGATCCGCGCGTATACAGCCAGCCGCGCGTATTCCGGGTCGGAATCCAGTACGAGTGGTAGCCGGTCCGGCGCAACTGCGGGCTAGGTCCGAGCATCGGGAGGTAGGCCTCGAGATGATTCGGTGCGTTCGAAGAAGCGTACTCCTCTTGGTGGCGGGGTGGGGCGTGGCCATGGCGCCGGCTTCGTCCTCCGCTCGCGACTACGACTACCACGATTCCATGTGGGACGTGCCGCCGGGCGTCCGCGACGGCGGGTTGCGGCAGGACACCTTTGCCGGCTGGTTCCACAACGTCGGCAACCTTCTTCTCCATGTCTCCAATCGGGGGTACTTCGGGCGCCGGGGCAGCGACTCGACGAACCCCTCCGCCGAGTGGCCTGCGGGGTCGAACCACGAGTACCTGTTCGCGGCCGGGTTGTGGGTGGCCGGCGTCGTCGATCGGGGCGGCGTCCAGGACACTCTCTGCACCGCTGGGCTGTACCAGTTCGGCGAGTTCTGGAATCACGAACCGGACGAGGGCTGCGAGGGGGCCGGAATCTGCGTCACGTTCGAGGGGGCCCCGTCGGGCCAGCGAAACTTCGACGACGACGGCGACGGGCTCGTCGACGAAGACGACCTCGACGGTCTCGACAACGACGGAGACGGACGGGAGGATGAGGACTTCGCGGGAATCTCCCAGCAGATGTACCGCACCGTCTACTACGACACGTCGATGACATTCAACGAGTTCAGACCACAAGACGAGAACAGGCACACCCCGCTCGGGCTTCAAGTGATTCAGGAGTCGTACGTCTGGACCGATCCCCAGTTCGCAGACTTCGTCGGGATCGAGTTCCGGATCAAGAACATCTCGAACCTGATCGATCCGGAAGGCTGGACGATCCGTGATTCCTATATCGGATTCATGGTCGACGGCGATGTCGGCATCGACGATGACGACCTCCGTTACTGGTTGGACGACAAGGGGGCGTTTGCGGAGTTCGATACCACGATCACGTCCGATACCGGCGGCGAAGACATCGACCTGAGCCTTACGATGGGCTACATCTACGATGAGCTCGGAGGCGCGAACGCGGCGGACGACGTTCCCGGCTACTGCGGCGTGATGTTCCTCGGCCACAGCATCGACACGACGGCGATTGACTTCGAGACGTCGACCGCACCGCGCTCGGTGGGAATCCACGCGTTTCGTATCTGGTCCGGTGGTGACCAGGATGCTCGCGACGACCTGGATCGTTACCGTTTTCTCCGGGGGCTGTTCGATACCGCCCGGACGATCGACCCGCCGACGGCGCGTGAGGCCGACTATCGTTTCCTCGTTTCGGCCGGTCCGTTCAAGCAGATCGAGCCCGAGTCCACGCTCACGTTTCAGGTCGCGTTCGTTTGCGGGCTGATGCTCGACGTGGTTCAGGCGGACGGTACCACGGATCGGATTCCCGACTTCACGAACCCGATCCAGGCGCAGCGTGTATACGACGGCTTCTTTGACGAAGCCCTCGGAAAGCAGGTCCACTGGGCCACGAGCTCGCCGCCGCCCCCCCCGAACATCAACGTCTTGCCCGGAGATCGGAACGTCGTCATCGAGTGGGATGACTTCCCCGAGGACGTTCCGGATCCACTCACCCGAGAACTGGATTTCGCGGGCTACCAAGTTTGGAAGGCGGAGGGCTGGCGCAGGGAGTCGAACATCCCCTCGGAGGAGATGTGGCGGCTCATCGCGGACTTTGACAGCACGGAGCTCTCCGATATCGACACGGGTATGAGCGGAGTCGGCAAGTACCGCTTCGCCGACACCCGCGTCAAGAACGGGTTCTGGTACTGGTACGCCGTCACGGCGTACGACCGCGGGATCTTCCAGGCGGTCGATACCGACACGGGGACGGTGATGATTCGTTCCCCGGGCGGAGAGCCCAAGTTCGGGAAGTTCACGCAGAACATGACACGTGTCATGCCTCGCACCACGCCGGCGCAGACCCTGGACGACGTCTATGTGGTGCCCAACCCTTACCGGGCAGACGCGGCGTGGGATCTCGCCGAGACGAACTTCGAGCCGACGGGGCGCCGGATCAAGTTCTTCAACCTACCCATGCGGGCGACGATTCGCATCTTCACCCTCGCCGGAGACCACGTGCAGACGATCGACCACGACGAGGGTGCGGGAGACCCCAGCGAACGTGGCCAGGCCTCGTGGAACCTGATCTCCAAGAACAATCAGGACACGGTGAGCGGGATGTACATCTACCACGTCCAGGATCGCGATTCCGGCCAGGAGACGGTTGGCAAGTTTGCGATCATTCGCTAAGGTGGCGGCGCTCCGCTCTCCAGGTCGACGATGAGCGCGAAAGAGGGAGGGCTCTCTTGATACGCCGATTGAGCGTCCTGCTGCTGGTTGCCGTGGCTCTCTTGGGAGCGTCGGACGCTGACGCGGCCGCGATCTTCCGCAAAGTAGGGACGGCCGGCGCCCAGTTCTTGAAGATCGGGGCCGGGGCCCGCGCCGTCGGGATGGGAGAGACCTTTGTCGCTGTCGCCGACGACGCGAGCACGATCTGGTGGAACCCCGCCGGAGTCGCCCGGATCACGATGAATGGTGAGAGCCGTCTGACGCTCAACCATTCCACCTGGCCGGCCGACATCTCGCACGAATTCTTCGGCTACGCGTTCACGTACCGCGGCCTGCCTGGCTCGTTCGCCGTCAGCGCGACGGTCCTCCAGATGGACCCCATCGCGTTTCGGGATGCTTTCAATCCCAACGGGACCGGCGAGAATTTCGATGCCGGTAGCTTCAATCTCGCGGTCACGTGGGCCCGGAACCTGATCGACCGCTTTGCGTTCGGGCTCACGGGCAAGTACGTGCACGAGGGACTCGAGAACGAGAGCGCCGACGGGTTCGTGCTGGATTTCGGGACCATCTACTTCACGGACTTCCGTACGATCCGGATCGGGATGGCGATCCAGAGCCTCGGTCCGTCGCTTACCTTCATCGACCAATCCTATCCGATGCCGACGATGTTCAAAGTCGGAACGGCGATGGACGTGTATCAGAGCGACGACCACAACGTGCTGGCGGCGTTTCAGTTCGATCATCCGGCCGACAACGCGGAGCGAGCGAACTTCGGCGCCGAGTACACACTGAAGACGTTCCAGCCCAACGTGACGCTCCAGGTGCGCGGAGGATATCGGTACAATCGAGACGAGGAAGGGTTGGCCAGTGGGTTCGGCGTCGAGTTTCCGACGGGCTCGGCGTCATGGATGCGCGTCGACTACGCGTATTCCGACATGAAGTTCCTCAATGCGACGCACAAGTTTTCGGCGGAGCTGCGATTCTGATCCCGGCGCGCCCTCGCGAAGGCCGGCGCACAACCTGAGAGAGGGGGCGGGCACGGGGGTCCGCCCCCTTTCTCGTGCAGTGAGAGGATCGATTCATGAGGGAGCAACTCGGCGCCGCGTGCCTCGCGGCCGTGGCGCTCGTCACGAGCGAGGCGATCGCGGGTCAGGAGCTGGGCGAGCTACCGCTGGTGTCCGAGGGCTCTCTCGTGTTCCACGTCGACCTCGCGGGATACCGGGGGTCGGAAGGCCGGACCGATCAAGAGTTCTACGTCTCCATCACGAATGATCAGGTCGGGTTCTCGGAACAGGACGGCATCTGGCAGGGCGAGCTGCGCCTGGAGATCGTGGTCAAGGACGGGGACGGCAAGCGTGTACTCGAGCTGAAATCGAAGTTGCGACCCGAGGCGCTCACCGATCTGGACGCCGAGGATCGGGGGATCGTCCAGATCATCCGTGAAGGGGGGGAGCTGGCTCCCGGCGTGTACGAGCTCGCGGTCAAGCTGGTGGACGAGAAGACGCTGAAGCCGGGTCTCTTCAACCAGATGCGCAACGTCAAGATGCGTGGGGTGGCATCCGGTTGGATCGAGATTCACGACTTCGGGGGCCCGCAAATGGGGCTGTCGGATCTCGCGCTCGTCCGGAGTGTCCGAGTCGCCGGCCAGGAAGCGTTCGGTCGCCACGGGGTGGACTTCGATCCGAACGCCTCCCGCCTCTATGGTCTCGTGCTGCCAGCGGTTCGATGCTACCTGGAGGTGTACGCAGGGAGCGCATTCTCGGAGGGCACCTCCTTCCTGGTGCGCACGCGCGTGCTCGACCGGGGCGAGGTGCCGGTTCTCGAGCGGAAGACGCGGATGGTACCCAAGGGCGGATCGTTCGTGGTCGTGGACGAGCTGCCGCTGCGGCCGCGCGAGATCGCGCCCGGCCGGTACTTCCTGGACGTCGGTGTCTTCAACGAGAGCACCCGGGAGATGGCGAGCGTGCGACGGTCCTTCGACATCATCTGGTCGGTGACTTCGTGGGGCCAGGACCCCGAGGCGCTCCTCCAGGAGATGGCGCTTCTGATGCGCGATTCGGAGTACAGGGAGCTCACGAAACTCTCCGCGGGCGCCCGCGAGGTCTACCTGGCGGAATACTGGCGAGACCTGGACCCTGACCCGGATACGGCGCAGAACGAGGCGCTGATCGCGTTCCGGCAGCGCGTGATCCACGCGGATCGCCAGTTCGAATCGACGTTGCAGCGGGGCGTCCTGACCGACCGCGGCCGGATCTACGTCCGGTACGGTCCTCCCGACGACATCGCGTTCGAGTACTCGTCGGCCGGGTTCGGCCTCGATGGCACGTCAGAACGGGTCGCTGGCCCGGGAGAGCGCGCTGGTCGCTGGCCCGGGAGAGCGCGCTACCCTGTCGAACCGGCCGTCGGCCTCGTTCCTGGGATCCGACGAATTCCGGGAAGGGGATGTCTCCGACGTATCGGGGCAGACGGGCGGGGCGAACATCAAAGCCAAGTCACTCGAGGTGTGGACCTACGACGGTCCGGGCCGGCCGCTGTCGAAGATCGAGCTCGACGCCGACAGCCACCGGGGTCTGAAGTTCATCTTCGCGGACGAGATGGGGGACGGAAACTACCAGCTCATCGGAAGTAGCGGAGCCCCG
>JALGZO010000546.1 GCA_025774865.1 bacterium
GGCGGGCTGGATTGCGTCGACTGCCACAGTTTTCCCACTGGAGAGAACGGCACGATCATCCCGGCCCCGCTGCTCCAGGAAGACCAGGACATGGTCGTCCCGCAGCTGCGCAACATGTACGAGAAGACACGCTTCGACGACACCGCGTCGACGAACGTGCGGGGCTTCGGCTACACGCACGACGGGGCGATCGACGACCTCTTCTCCTTCCTCGACTTTCCCGGCTTCAACTTCGACAGCATATCGGACCAGGAGGACGTGGCCGCGTTCCTCCTGGCGTTCGACGGCGACGTGCACGCAGCGCTCGGCGCGCAGTGGACCATGGACGGGACGAACGAGGCGGCCGGGATCGATCGCGTGAGCACGCTCGTCTCGCTCGCCGACCTGAGCGTCGTGGGGCTCATCGCGAAGGGACGTGACGGCAACACCGATCAGCGGGGATGGGTGTACGAGAGCGGCGCTGGGTTCAAGCCGGACCGTGAGCTCGAGGGGCACGTTCCGCTCGGGACGCTTATGGCGAACGCGGCCAGCGGGACCGAGATCACCTTCACCGCCGTCCTGAAGGGGAACGAGCACCGTCTCGGCATCGATCAGGACGGGGACGGGTTTCCGGATCAAGACGAGCGCGACGTCGGCTCGGACCCGGGGGATCCGGGCTCCACGCCCGACCAGGCCGTCGGTGCCCCGCTCCTGAGCGGCGGAGCTCGGCCGGCGCTGTGGCTCGCCGGCGCGAACCCGACGCGCACGGCGACGCGCATCGGCGTGCAGCTCGCCGTTGCCGGGGCGGTGCGGCTCGACGTGTTCGATTTGAGCGGGCGTCGCGTTCGGGCGCTCCTCCAGGGGAACGCGGCGGCTGGTCCATCCGAGCACGTCTGGGACTTGCGGGATGCACGGGGTCGCCGGGTGTCGTCGGGTGTGTACTTCGTTCGCCTCTCGACCCGGGACGCCTCCATCGGAGAGCGGATCGTGGTCTTGCGGTGACGATCGTCGTCAGTTGGCGGTGAGCTCGGAGGCGAGGAGTCGCGCCTTGTGCGCGAGCGTGGCGGCAGCCTGGATGTCGTGCTCCGCGAAAGCGTCCCTCGCCGCCGCCAGTAGCCCTTCGACCGTAGCCAGGGTTTCGCGATTCTCGGCGGACAACACCCGGCGTTCGGCGTCCCGGATGGACTGCTCCGCTTCGCGAAGATCCCGTTGGGCATTCGATGTCAATGTCTGACGCTCCTCGTCGTCCAGATCGACGAGAATCTCCTGGGCCTCGTCGAGCGGGCTCGCCTCCGCCGAGTCGGGAAGCGCGATGTCCGCGGTGGGTGCGCGGTCCGGCTCGGGGGCGGGCGGCGTCGCCGGCGGCGGCTCGTCAATCTCTGCGGGGCGCGTGGGCGCTCGCGAGCAACCCCAGGCGAGCACCGCGAGGGCCGCGGCGGCCACGAGTCCGCTGCCTCGGACCGATCGAAGTCGTCGGGCGGGGAGCATCCATACCTCCGCTAGGGGCGAGCGCTGGGCGCCGTGGGACTTCCTCAGGAAGGAAGTGTCATCGTGACGACCGTGCCTTCTCCGGGGATCGACTGGATGTCGACCTCCCCACCGTACAGCTCCGCCGTCTGACGAACAATCGCCAGCCCGACTCCCGTTCCCTCCTCTCGCGTCGTGTAAAAAAGGTCGAGAACCTTGCCTCGGGCCTCGGGAGGGATTCCCGGGCCCGTGTCGGCGACGGAGATCCGGATCCGATCTTCGTTGCGGCGGCAGCGTAGCACGACACGGCCGTCCCGCGACGGCCGGGCCTGGATGGCGTTCTGGACCAGATTCGTGATCGCCTGGCGAAGGACCTCCCGATCGCCGTCGCCCGAGGCCGGAACCGGAGAGGCGTCCAGTCCGAGCTCGAGGCCGGCCAGAATCGCGTCGGCTTCGAGCTCCTCTCGAACGTCACGAAGGAGGTCGTTCATGTCGATGCGCTCGACCACCCGAGGTCTGAGGCGCGCGATCTTGAGAAACCCTCGGATCGCGCGATCGAGCCGGCTCACTTTCTGAAGCGCGCTCTTCACGTGCTTCTCGACCTCGGGAGCCGCGACCTCTCTCAATGCGTCCAGGTCGAGAGTCAGGCCCTGCAGAGGATTCCGGATCTCGTGTGCGACTCCCGTAGCCATTTGCCCGAGATGCATCAACACGCGACTCTGATCGACGAGATTGTGCAGGGCGGCCTGGTCACCGGCGTTCTTGATCTCGATGAGCACTCCGGGTTCGGGCCCGGCCGGCTCTTCGATCCGATGCCCCACCGCCACCATGTCGCCGCGTCCCTCGACCGGCGGGAGCGGCACCGAGAGGCTGCGCTCACGCGACGAGCGGAGCTTCTCGCACAGAGCCCGGACCGGATGCTGCGGTGGCAAGAGCTCCTGCAGGCGCCGTCCCACGGCGTGGTCGCGGTCGAGGCCGAGGAGCTGCGAAGCGGGGGTGTTGGCGAGCATCACCTCGTCGTCCTGGCCGAGCGCGAGGATCCCCTCGCCCAAGAAGTCGGCCGCGCGATGAATGGTCCGCTCGCGGTGAAACTGCTCCCCGAGAAGATTCAGCTGGTGCGTGAGTCGACTGAATTCGTCGGCTCCCGATTGCGGAATCGGTCGGTCGAAGCGGCCCTCGCGGAACGCGGCCACCCCTTCCTCGAGGGTGCGAACGCGGCCGACGACGATTCGCGAGAACACGACGACCCCGCCGATCACGAGCGAAAGAACGACCAGGGAGACGACCAAGCCGCGCCAGAATGCCTCCTGAACGCTGCCCCACAGGAATGTCCCCGTCACGATCACGACGACCGATGCGAACGGCTGGCCGTCTTTCGTCAGCGGGGTGACGGTCTCGAAGTAGCCTCGCGGCCGAAGCCGCCACAGCTCGGGAAGCGACTCGACGAGGTTGCGAACGCGGGGCAGTGGCGGGCGTCGCTCGACCACTCGCCCGGTTAGGGAGGGCAGGCTATGGGCGACGGCGACGCGGTTCGTGTCGCAGACGGCGACATGCAGCACGGACGACGCCTGGGCGAGGGCGTCGGCGAGTACGAGCTGAAGTCCGGAGTCGCGTGCTGCGTCCTCCAGATCGGCTCCCGGTGCCTCTCGTTGGATGAGCTCGAGCTGGCGTCTCACCGCGGCCGTGATCAACGCGCATTCGGTGGCCGCCCGTTCGGTGGCGATCCGCGCCACGCTCGCGAACTCGAGGATCGCGGAGGCCGCGACGAAGGCCGGGGCCAGGATCAACAGCGCGCGGACGGAGCGGGAGCTACCCCTCATCGTCGGGCTCTTCCTCGTAGCGACGAAGCTTGGAGTAGAGGGTCTTCGCCGTGATGCCGAGGATGCGAGCGGTCCGGGTGCGATTGCCGCCACAAGCCTCGAGCGTCTCGAGGATGAGGGAGCGTTCCGCGTCGTGGATCGAGCTTCCCACCGGGATCGTCACCGCGCCCGGGGTGGCGGCCAGCGATTCGGCGACGCGGCGGGGTCCCCTCACCGACTTCGGAAGGTGGTGGGGGCCGATCTCGCCTTCCGGACAGAGGATCACGGCGCGCTCCACCACGTTGCGGAGCTCTCGCCCGTTGCCCGGCCAGTCGTGCGCCATCAACAGGCTCATCGCCTCGTCGGCGAAGCCGAGCACGATCCCCCCGTTCTCTTCGACGAACTTCGTGAGAAAGTGCTGGGCGAGGAGCGGGACGTCTTCGCGGCGATCCCTCAAGGGCGGCAGCGCCAGTGTGAAGACGTTGAGACGATAGTAGAGGTCCTCTCGCAGCTTGCCCGACTCGACGAGCCGTTCGACGGGGACATTCGTGGCGGCCAACACGCGGACGTCGACCTCCAGCTCGGTCGATCCGCCGACCCGTCGAACGATTCCGTCCTCCAGAACGCGCAGGAGCTTGCTCTGGAGGTCGATCGGCATCTCCCCGATCTCGTCGAGAAGCAGGGTCCCCTCGTGGGCGAGCTCGAAGCATCCCGCCCGGGACGAGGTGGCTCCGGTGAACGCGCCCTTCTCGTGCCCGAAGATCTCGCTCTCCAGGAGCGTTTCGGGAATGGCGGCGCAGTTGATCGCCACGAGTCGCGAGGAGGCGCGGGGGCTCATGGCGTGAATCGTCCGGGCGGCGAGTTCCTTGCCGGTTCCGCTCTCGCCGACCACGAGGACGGAAGCGTTCGTCGGAGCGACCTGCTCGATGAGGCGATACACCTCCAGCATGGGAGCGGACCCACCGACGAGTTCCTGCAGTCGACCGCTCCGGACCATCTCGCGTCGAAGGTGGAGGACCTCCCGCCGGAGGGTGGCGCGCTCGAGTCCCTTGCGGACGCTCGTCACCAGGCGGCTCCGATCCACCGGTTTTTCGAGGTAGTCGTAGACGCCCTGCCGCGTCGCCTCGATGGCGGTGTCGATGGAGCCGTATCCCGTGAGAACGATGAGCGTGGTCTCGATCCCAAGTTCGCGAATCTCGGAGATCAGGGCGAGGCCGTCCTTCCCGGGAAGATTGAGGTCGGTGATGATGACCTCCGGCGTCAGGGCGCCGAGGCATCGCAGGGCGGTCTCCGCGTCTCCGGCCGTCTCCACCTCGTAGCCCTCGCCGGCCAGAACCCGGGAGAGCCCTTCGCGAATCGACTCGTCGTCGTCGACGACGAGAATTCGCCCGGGTGCCTCTACGAAGCTCGCGTTCTGTGGACGGATGTCGACGGTCGAGTGCGGGGCCAAGAGCACCTCTCCCCCCAGCGGCGCCGGTCGCATCGCGGCGCGCCTGGACTGAAGACCCATTTTACCGAGCCGCCTCCACTCTGGCATGAGCCTTGTATGGGGTATAGGCCCGAAGGCTCGAAGCGGGCTCTGAGCCAACGTCCCGGGGGCGGGGCCTCCGGTGATTGATTCGGTGGGGATGAGGGGAGTGAGGCCGCCGCCCCCCGCGGACCGCGGCCGAGCCCGAGCGGGAAGACGCCGGCGACACCCCGTGTGGACGTCGCCGATTCGCCGGGAGGCGGGCAGTGGAAGATTACCTCGCCGCGATCGCGTTTTGCCTCGGCGCGATCATGTTCAGTCACATTCTCACGTTGGAGCCGGACCAGGACGACGAAGAGTGACCGGTTCGAGTGCGTTCTTCTTCGCGTAATTCTTACCGGGCCGCGGAAAATTTACCGAACCGACCGGTGCGACTCGCGCGGCGCGTCCCCCGGGCGCAGCCTTCGGACTGATTCCAGTCGAGGGGGATCAGGCTCGGATCTGCGTTCGGCCGAGGACGCGCCGCGCTACGCGTCGGGGCGTCGAGCGAGAGCCCGACGCCCCCCCGCGTCCGACCATCGGCTGCAGCCTTCAGCGGCTGCAGCGCCTATCGGTCGAGGTCCCGATAGTCCAGATCCTCGTACGTGGCTTCGCGACTTTCCCATTCATCCCACGGAGTCTCGCGGCTCGAGCCGATCACCAGCTCGGATGCGTGCCGCTTCACCTCGAGCTCGACAGGGGGTACGAGCCCGAGCTTCACCTTCTTCGACTGCGGGGGAATCGCGCCCACGCCGACCCGCCGGGACGATCTCGTTGCCTTGATCGGGGCGATGGTGTCGTGCTTCGCGAACATGGAACGCGCATCCGCGAACAAGATCGCGAGGATCTCGCCGACGCGCGCCGGGCTCGATATGAAGGGAGTCCGGGCCGTCGACGGGGCCAGAACCTCGTTGGCCGGGACCTCGGCGTTCGCGAGGGCCGCCGGCGCTACCCACGCCATGATCAACATGGCCAGAACGGTGCGTTTCATCTGACAACCTCCCGCCCGGCGGTTGGTGATGCCGGGCACCGGGCCGGGTGGGCCCGGGGAGGGGGCTACCTCGCATTCGAGGTGCCAATCCGCGGGGGAAGACGCTCAAGTCGTGTTTCGACAACGGGATGGATGACGGCTCCACGGGCGGGCATCGACCGGAGGGGGGCCCCGGATCGGCGACTGGTCGACAGCGCGTCGACACCCGGTCGACGCGCCGGGGCGGGTTCCCATTGACAGCGCGCCGCGGACGTTCTCCGATGGTCAGACATGGGCTACGGGACCAGGGGGGAGACGACGTGCACCGGCGCGACACCCTTCTCGAGCTGTCCATTCTCTACGACACGGCTCGAGGGCTGCTGCGGCTCAGGGACC